>JBGUOI010000198.1:0-17548 GCA_045118075.1 Porcincola sp.
TTTACCATGAACCAGTGAGGAGTTGTTTTATTTTATAGCAAAAAGAATGCCGTAATTACGCGGCTTCTGGCGTTTCGCAAACGCCTAGACAGATGTTAAAGAGTGAAAGGAGTAAAAAATGAAGAATTTTGATTACAGTGAGATCGTTATTATCGTTGTGGGAATCTACTGTCTCTACAGAGGTTTTATGATTCTTGTTTCCGGAAAGCTTACCGATAGAGAGGAAGCAAGGATCCGTGATTTTTCCGCGAATGGCGTAAAGAGATATAAGATGCTCAACGCAGTCACGAATCTCATCGGCGGACTGCTTACAATAGTCATTTCCGTGGTCAGGATGCTTAATCTGGTCGACCGGAATATTTTCAGGATAGTCGTTCTGGCGATACTTGCTGTGTTGATCCTGGCCTATTTCCTGGTCTGGAAGTCATGTAAGAATGCGAAGTGATGAGATGAGCGAACATACGGCTGTCAGGTTTTCAAAAGTAAAAAAGCTGATCACTGTACTCAGAAAATGCAACGGAAAATCTGTCATCGGCGACGACGGAAGCGGGCTGATATCGGCCCGGGCGGCTAAAACCCTCTTATACATCGGACTGGCGGCTGCGACAGCGGCGATCTTTGCAGGTGCATACTTTGTACAGCCAAAGATCGGAGGATTTATCAGTGCCCGGAGCCTGGCACAGATGCTTATGATGGTCATACTGATCATGAGCTTTATTGTTGCGATCAAGGACACCGTGAACGTTCTGTTTATGACCGATGACCTCGAACTGCTTCTGCCGATGCCTTTTTCGGCTGATCAGATCGTGATGGCCAAACTTGCTGTCATTTCACTGTTTCCGGTTGCTGTCAGCGTTATCCTCCTGAATGGAATCTGCCTCGGATACGGCGTACGTGAAGGTGCCGGCGTGACGTATATGATCGGTATCATGATTTCCAGCCTGCTTCTTCCGATCACCGGAATATCTGCGGCGGCGCTGCTGATCGTGGTCCTGTTCCGCTTGTTCGGCTTTATCCGCAATCGCGATATTACCGTGGCTGCAGGAGGCATATTTGCTTTCGGATTATCCATCGCCTATATCTTTATCAGCAGCGGATTGAGGGGGGAAAATACCGGCGGGGCAGCAGCGGCATTGGGCCTGCTGAACTCTGTTTCATCAGCATTTCCCAATATTGCCTTTATGAACAGGTTCATGTTTGAGGGCAGCATATCCGGACTACTGATCAGTTTAGCGTTTCCGATCGTTCTGATCGCGCTGACTGCAGCTGCCGTCAGAGCTTTCTATTTTGACACCGCGCTTTCAATGAAGAACACGGGCAGCGGGAAAAAGGCTGTTTCCAGGGAGATGCTTCAAAACAGGAATAAAATTTCTGCAGTAAAAGCCCTGACCTCCTATGAATCAAAGAGCGCGAGGAGAAATCCTGCCTATCTGATCTACGGATTCGCTGTGAGCTTCTTATGGCCGGCTCTCTTGGTGCTTCCGCTTATTCTGGGAAACAGCGGCTTGGTTGAACACGTACAGGTTCCGCTGGGAACCGTACAGGCGCTGCTTGCTTTTACGTCTTCTGCGGCGGCAGCATCCTGCTTTGCCTGCGGGTTCAACATTCTTCCGGGGACAGCGTTTTCAAGGGAAGGCGGGAGTCTTTGCGCACTGCGGTCCCTGCCGATCGACTATACGGACTATTGCCGGAGCAAACGCAACTTTGCGCTTCGGATATGTGTATGCGGAAGTGCCGCTTATGTTATTGCCGCAGGAATCGTCAGTCTTGTGGCCGGATTTATCCCATTCAAATGCGGTTGGATAATTCCGGTATCCGCATGTATCTGTTTCCTTCTGGATGTCATCTTTATCGATCTGATGATCTATAAGAATTCAATAAATCCGCAGCTGAACTGGGACAGTGAGACTGAGCTTTCCAGAAAACTCGGTGTGATCAACCTGATCCTGATCGCAGCAGGCGTTGTCCTGCTGGTGGTCCTCATAGCGGCCCTGGCGATCGGGCCGCTGCTTGACGCTGCCCCGGCTGCAGGAAGAATCATCGTGATCGTCTGCGCGGCGGTCAGTCTTGCTGTTATTATTCTGGCTCCCGTGATCAATAAGTTTGCGATCGCGGCTGCAGCCAAAAACATCATGAAGCTTGAATAAGACATCAAAAACTGTCGATCCGCCCGGCATTCATCGCTTTTACTACTTCCACAGCCAGCTGTACGCTGGCTTCGAAGTCATAGTAGGAGGTGATGCCGTAGTGCGAGTGAATATAGCGCACCGGCACGCCGATCACGATGACGGGGATTCCGTCCAGGGATGTGTTGATGACCGCGCCGTTGTTGCCGCCGCCTTCACGCACGGAAGCCTGGATGGGCAGGCCTTTTTCGGCGGCCAGATCCAGCGTGAAGCGCTGATAGCGGGGTGAGCAGATGACCGAGCAGTCCATGAAGCGGATCATCGGGCCTTTCTTTAATGCGGTCTGGATGGCATAGGCTTCAGTGAAGGTGTCGTCGGCGGGACAGCCCTCAAAGCAGATGGCGATATTCGGCTTTACGGTATTTACCGCCACGGTTGCTCCGCGTTCGCCGACTTCCTCCTGGGAGGAGAGAACGCCGATCACATCCACATCAAGTTCCTCGTCCCGGAGACGGCGCATGGTCTCGAGCAGGGCTGCGCAGCCGATGCGGCAGTCAAAACCCTTGCCCATCATGATATCGTGTTTCTCATCATAGGAAAACTTTACATCCGAGATGATCGGTTCGCCGATCCGGATATGGAAGTCTTTTTCTGCCTCCTCTTTGCTGACAGCCCCTACATCGATCACGAGGTTTTTGAGTTCAAGCGCGGGGTTGGCGCGCTCAGCGGCACTCATAAAGTGAACCGGTTTGGCGGCGATGATCCCGGGAATATATTCACCCAGCGCGTTTCTGACCAGCACTTTGGAGGAAGGCAGCGTGTTAAGGTTCCAGCCGCCGATCGTTACAAAACGGATGGTGCCGTTCTCATGGATGGAATGGACCATGAAGCCTACTTCATCGCTGTGTGCGTCCAGCATCATGACCGGTTTGCCGCCGGTGTTGGCGGCGCGGCGGATGTAAAAGTTCCGAAGATGGTCTTCCTTTATATTACCAAGCTTTTCAGCATATGGCCTCGCAGCCGCAATGGTCTCGTCCTCAAAACCGGACGGAGATTTAGCGTTTGAGAGAGCTTCGATCATTTTCAGGCAGTTCGGATCTGCTGACCAATTCATTTGTTTATTCTCCCGTTCTTTTCTTTCTGTTCAAGTTCAAGTCTTCTCCCGCCCGGTGCCGCACTCAGCAGCAACCGTGTTCTTCGGGCAGCGGTGCGCGTTCGAAGGCGTCGATAAATTCCACCATGTAATCGGCCATGGTCTGCAGCATCTCGCGCCCCCACTCCGGAGTAGCGGTGGATGGCAGGTCAGCGCCGTACCAGCCGTTGCCGAAATAATAGCGTGACTCCCTCGGAATCGTCACAGAAGCGCCGTTGAACCGAACGGTGCTCCAGCTGACGGTGGGAAGTTCGTCGCTCACGTCGTTGATCATCTCCATGGTATCATTGATGTAGTCCATATCGACCAGCGCAGGGTCTACTCCCATAAGGCCGGCTGTTTCCTCGCCGCCGCCGTGGCCGCCTTTCCACTCGGGACGAAGTTCACCGGCCATCAGCCACCAGTTCAGGCAGGCCAGGTAGGCGCCTTTGCGGTGCAGATGCATTCCGACTGCTTCGATGGGCTTGCAGTTACCGCCGTGTCCGTTCAGGATGATGAAGCGGCGGAAACCATAGCGGTAAAGGCTGTCCACGATTTTGGTAAGGATCAGCATAAGCCCGTCGGAGCCGATATTAACCGTACCCGTGCAGCCCTCGATGGAATCTGTGGATCCGTAAGGGATGGTCGGCGCGATCAGCACGTCGGATTTTTCTTCAAGCAGTTCAAGGATCCGGTCCGGAATCAGGGTATCCGTTCCCAGCGCCATGTGGCGGCCGTGATTTTCGATGCTGCCCACGGCGATAACGATCGTTTTTGATTTTTCAAGATATTCTTCCACTTTTTTTCCGGTTACATTTGCAAGACGCATGATAATTCCTCCATGAGCTTAAATTGCCGCAGTAACTCTGACAAAGATCCCTTCTTTGCCATACGGCCCTCTGATGCTGAGTATAAAACCCGAACAGAAGAAAGACAATAGAAACCATGCTGAGAAAGTGTGTTATGGGACAGAGATCCGTCACCCGGAAACTTTAGCGCGTCAAAGTATTTACAGAGTACTGCGAAAAATAGTATAATGCAGTCAACGGCGAAAAATATTTGACAAAATGCAGCTTCCCCGACAGATATTTAATAAATAGAGGGGAATAGTCTTAGAAGTTGGAGGCCTGTATGATCAAGTATCTTCTCAAGCGGATCGGATCAGCGATCATCACACTTTTTATTGCGGCGACGCTGACCTTTTTTATCATGAACCTGGTTCCGGGTGATCCGTTCCTGTCTGATAAGGCTCCCACCGAGGAGGCCAGGGAAATGCTCCGTGCGAAGTACGGACTGGACAGACCGCTGATCGTTCAATACGGAAGTTATATGAAGAATCTTCTGCATGGTGATTTCGGCGTCAGCTATGTGCAGGCAAAGAATAAGCCGATCAAGGATATCATCGGGCAGTCGTTCCCGATCTCGGCAAGGGTCGGTGCGATCGCGATCGCGGTAGCCTTCTGTCTGGGGGTTCCGTTAGGCTGCATCTCGGCACTGCGAAGGGAAAAGATCCAGGATAATATCATCCGGGTGGTATCCACCCTGGGGGTGGCTATTCCGGGCTTCCTGATCGCTACGCTGCTGATGCTTGTGTTCGGTGCGAAGCTAAAATGGTTTCCGATCTCGGGCATTAAAAAGCCTTCCGGATATGTTCTTCCGGTCATTGCGCTGTCCCTGTCTCCGATGAGCTACATCGCCAGGCTGATGCGTTCGAGCATGCTGGATGCGCTGGGCCAGGATTACATCCGGACAGCGAGAGCGAAAGGCCTGAGCACCTATGTGACCACCTTCAAGCACGCGCTCAGGAACTCCATCCTGCCGGTCATCACCTACATGGCCCCGATGACGGCCAATATCCTTACCGGCGGTTTCGTGGTAGAAAAGATCTTCGGTATCCCGGGCATGGGCAGCTATTTCGTTAAGTCCATCCAGAGCCGTGACTATACCATCATCATGGGAACGACGGTGTTCTACGCCGCCATCCTCATTCTCTGTTCCCTGGTCTGCGACATTATCTACAAGATCGTGGACCCGCGCATCAAGCTGAGTGCCTGAGCAGGACAGAATAAGAGAAACAGCGGATAAAAAGGGATCTATGATAGGAGTACATATATGACCAGAGACAGAATACTGCAGGCGCTCGCGATCAAATCGGCGCCGCCCTTCGACCCGGCGGATTTTCTTCCCGCCACGCAGGAGGAGAAGGAGCAGATCGATCAGATGAACGAGGCCACCACCTACTGGAAGGATGCGTGGCGCCGCCTGAAAAAGAATAAGATCGCCATGGGCGCGCTCGTAGCGATCATCATCCTTCTTCTGTTTGCGGTGGTGGGACCGCTGCTCAGCCCGTATCACTATTCCGAACAGATCAGGGGTTCCGAGAGCCTGCCGCCTTCCTTTGCCCATCCGTTCGGAACCGACAATCTGGGACGAGACCTTCTGGTCAGGACCATGATGGGCTGCCGGATCTCCCTGGCAGTCGGACTTGTCTCCGCGCTGATCGTTCTGGTGATCGGGTCAGCCTACGGCGCGATCTCCGGCCTTGCCGGAGGGCTGACTGACAATATCATGATGCGTATCGTAGACATCATGAACGCTCTTCCGACCATCCTGCTGGTGGTGGCGGTCAAGATGGTCATCGAACCGCCTATTGAAACACTCATCAATACCAACCCCGCGTTCCGATGGCTGCAGAAAGTCGGTCCGGGTTTCATAGCGATCTTTATCGTGTACGGACTGCTCTACTGGGGCGGAATGGCCAGGATCGTCCGCGGCCAGGTGCTTCAGCTCAAAGAGATGGAATATGTCAACGCGGCGGTCGCCCTGGGTGCTGACAGAGGGCGCCTCATCCGCAAGCACCTGCTGCCAAACTGCGTTGGCCAGCTGGTCGTCACCACCATGCTGCAGATCCCGTCCGCGATCTTTACAGAGGCTTTCTTAAGCTTTCTGGGCATCGGTGTTTCCGTGCCGATGGCGTCCTTAGGTTCGCTTTGCTCGGACGGTCTGAACGGAATCATTTCCTATCCTTACAGGGAACTGTTTCCGGCGGTCGCCATCAGCATCATCATACTGGCATTCAACCTGTTCGGAGACGGCCTGCGCGATGCGCTTGACCCGAGGCTTAAGAAATAACGGGAGTGGATTATGGGACAGGATAAAGACAATAATAACCTCTTGGAAGTGAAGGACCTGGTGGTCAGCTTCTTTACCTATGCCGGCGAAGTAAAGGCGGTGCGCCGCATCAGCTACACCGTTAAGAGCGGAGAAGTGATGGGCATCGTGGGTGAGTCCGGTTCCGGAAAGAGCGTCTCGTCCTTCGGCCTCCTGGGCATGATCCCGGAGCCGGGCAAAGTGCTGGAAGGTTCGATCGTCTTTGACGGGAAGGAGATCACAAAACTCAGCGAGAAAGAGATGCTGAAGATCCGCGGCAAGGACATCAGCATGATCTTCCAGGATCCGATGACTTCATTAAACCCGGTGTTCACCGTGGGCAGTCAGATCGACGAGGTGCTGCGCAAGCATACCGACATGGACAAGGCCGCCCGCCGCGCAAGGATCATTGAACTGTTCAAGCTGGTGGGCATCAACCAGCCGGAAAGAAGGATCGACCAGTATCCGTACGAGTTTTCCGGCGGCATGCGCCAGAGGGTGATGATCGCCATGGCACTCGCGTGCAATCCGAAGCTGCTGATCGCCGATGAGCCTACCACGGCGCTGGATGTGACCATCCAGGCGCAGATCCTGGAGCTGATGAAAGAACTTAAACAGAAGATCGACATGTCGATCGTTTTCATCACCCACGATCTCGGGGTGGTCTCTGAGATCTGCGATCACATCTGCGTCATGTATGCCGGTGTGATCATCGAAAAAGGAACCAGCGACCAGATCTTTTATGAACCGAAACATCCTTACACCTGGGGACTTCTGGCTTCCGTTCCCAAGGTTAATGCTGATGAGCATGAGCGCCTCGTCCCGATCGAGGGCAATCCGGTCGACCTGATCAACCCACCGCAGGGTTGTCCGTTCGCACCGCGCTGCAGGCAGTGCATGAAGATCTGCTTAACGAAGATGCCGCCTGAGAGCAATGTCGGAGACGGACACAGCGTCTGCTGCTGGCTGCCGGTCAAAGATCTGATGGACAAGGAGGACTGATCATATGGAAGAGACCAGAAACAATGACATCCTCCTGGAAGTCAGAAACCTGAAAAAATATTTTCCCGTGAAGACGGGAATGTTCCGCACGAACTATGTAAAAGCGGTAGATGATGTCTCCTTCAGCATCCGGCGGGGTGAGACTTTCGGACTCGTAGGCGAGAGCGGCTGCGGAAAGACGACGCTTGGACGGACCGTGCTCAGGCTTACCGAGCCGACCGGCGGCGAGCTGATCTATGACGGGAAGGATATCACCAAAGAAGAGATGCTTCCTTACCGGCGCCGCATGCAGATCATCTTTCAGGATCCCTATGCGTCGCTTGATCCCCGTATGACGGTTGGTGATATCGTGGGAGAGCCGCTGGATATCCATAAACTTTACAGCTCCGAAAAGGAACGGCGCGATACGATCAACACGCTGCTGTCCACCGTAGGACTTAACACCGAGCATGCAAACCGCTTCCCCCACGAGTTTTCGGGCGGGCAGAGGCAGAGAATCGGAATCGCCAGAGCGCTGGCGGTCAAACCCGAATTTATCGTCTGCGACGAGCCGATCTCCGCGCTGGACGTATCCATCCAGGCGCAGGTGATCAATATGCTCGAGGATCTGCAGCAGGAGAATAAGCTCACGTATTTGTTTATCGCGCACGATCTGTCGATCGTAAAGCACATCTCCAGCCGGATCGGAGTCATGTACCTGGGACATCTGGTGGAAGTGGCTGCGAGCCGCGACCTGTACGCGAGGCCGCTGCATCCTTATACAAAAACGCTTTTGTCTGCCATCCCGATCGCCGACCCGAAGGCCAGCCGGGCAAAAAAGAGGATCGTGCTTGAAGGCGAAGTGCCAAGCCCGATGAACCCGCCCAGCGGCTGTCCGTTCCGGACCAGGTGCCCGTTTGCGACGCCCAGGTGCATGGAAGAGATGCCCGTGCTTGAAGAGATAGAGACGGGACATTTTGCCGCCTGCCACAACCTGGCGGAGGTAAACTGAAAAAGGTAATAGCCCGCCGATGCTCTCGCGGGTTGTTATAGAGCAAAACATGAGTTTCTTAAGGAGGAAAACAAATGAGGAAGACTACAATCAAGAAAGCGCTCGCTTTCGGCCTGGCCATGGCTATGACCATCGGCGGCTCTGCACTGATCGCCAATGCTATCGATGAAGGCCTGGAGATCACTGTCCAGAACGGCTCTGAGCCCAACACCATCGACCCCAACGAAGTAAACGCCAATGACTGTATGGCAATGGTTCTTCATATGTATGAAGGCCTGACCAGATACAGACAGGATCTGGCCGGCGTTGAGCTGGCACAGGCCGAGTCCGTGGACGTGAGCGAAGACGGCCTTACCTGGACCTGGCATCTGCGTGACGATATCTTCTGGTCAGACGGACAGCCCGTCACCGCCGGCGATTTCGTTTATTCCTGGCAGAGACTGATCAGCGGCAGCTATGACAACAGCAACTTCATGGATATGATCGTCAACGCGGTGGAGATCCGCAGCGGCGAGAAGGATGCATCCGAGCTGGGCGTAGTCGCTGAAGACGACAAGACTCTGGTCGTTTCCCTGAAGAACACCTGCACCTACTTCGATCAGATCGTGGCTGCAGCCTGCACATCACCCGTCCGTCAGGATATGGTTGAAACCGGTGACACATGGTACACCAGCCCCGAGACCAACATCGGCAACGGCGCTTTTGTCATGACCGAGTGGGTCAACCAGGACTACATCGAGATGGTTGCCAGCGACACCTATTATGACAAGGATAAAGTCGGCCCCGCTAAGATCACCTGGCTGCTTACCGATGATGCCAACACTACGCTGGCCAACTTCGAGGGCGGCGAGATCATGTATGCCGACACCTATCCGACTGAAGAGATCGATCGTATGAAAGAAGCCGGTTATCTTGAGAGCACCGGTATCGCAGGCACCTACTACATCATGTTCAACGAAGAGAGCGGCATCGAGGCTCTTATGGATCCGAAGGTCCGCCTTGCCATGAGCCTTGTTATCGACAGAAACTACATCGTTGAGAAGATCTCCAAGCAGGGCGAGATCCCCGCTGATGCATGGATCGGACCGGGCTTCCCCGAAGCTGACGGCACTGACTTCCATGACAACAACACGGACAAGTGGTGGAGCATCGATCCGGCTGACTACGAAGCGAACATCGCCCAGGCCCAGGCTCTTATGGAAGAAGCCGGCTATCCGAACGGCGAAGGCTTCCCGGCCATCAAGTATGCCACCAACGACAACCCGAACCACCGCGCCATCGCTGAGTATCTGCAGAGTGTATGGAAAGAGTACCTCGGCATCGAGATGAGCGTTGACGTTCAGGAATGGGCTGTATTCCTTGAGATGAGAAACAAGGGTGAATATGAACTGGCCCGCGGCGGCTGGACAGCAGACTTCCTTGATCCCTCCTCTCTGTTTGATCTGTGCCTGAGCACAGGCGGCAACAATGATACCAGCTATGCGAACGAAGCTTATGATGAGCTGATGTACAAGGCTCAGGACGAAGCTGACGCCGCAACAAGGTTCGGATATTTCCATGAGGCCGAGAGCATCCTCAAGGAAGAGCTTCCGTTCCTGCCGCTGTATTATTACACCGCTGCCTTCCTGGCAGACAGCGAGAACTATGAAGGCTACTTCAACTATCTTGCTTTCCCGATGTTCAGATACGTTCATGCCAAATAATGATCAACATGTTTTGCTTGGAAAGGGGCTGCGGCGTTTACGCCGCGGCCTCTTTTCGTTTGAGACGGGGTTATGATATAATCGCCTTAGATGTTTTGAATGCAGAATAACTACAAGGAGGAAGCATTTTTATGGAGAAGAAAAACGTACTGAGCGTTGGCCAGCTGAGCGCAGCGCCCGGGGAAAAGGTGCAGGGTTACCTGGAAGTAAAGGGAACTCCGGTGAAGATGCCGGTGACACTGATCAACGGCTGCAGGGAAGGAAAAACGGTCCTGATCACAGGAGGAACCCACGGCGGAGAATATCCCGGTGTGGAAACGGCCATCCGCCTGGCATCAACTTTGACGCCGGAGGAGATCGCCGGTCAGCTGATCATCGTGCATCCGTGCAACGTGCCCGCTTTCCAGGCGAAGCTGCAGTATGTCGGACCTTATGACGGGAAAAATTTAAACCGCGAGTATCCGGGTCTGGCGACCGGTACTGTGACGCAGCGCATCGCGTTTACCGTTTCCTCCCTGCTCTTTACACAGGCGGATTTCTATATGGATCTGCACGGCGGCGACATTCATGAGGCGCTGACACCGTTCGTGATCTATTCCAAACTCGGCGATGAAGCGCAGACCGCGCTTTCCCTGGAAGCTTCGAAGGCACTCGGGGTGAAATATATCTGCGGAAGTGTCTCTTCCAACGGAACTTTCGGCTGCGCGGCGAAGATGGGCGTGCCCGGCTTCCTGGCGGAGATCGGCAACCTCGGCCTGTGGTCCGAAGCGGAAGTAGAGCAGTATTTAAGCGGCGTGAAGAACGTAATGCGCCTGCTTGGCACCATGGAAGGTGAAGTGAAAGAAAATCCGGACTGCATCGTCTGCGATCATATGGACGGTGTGGACGCGGATCAGACAGGATGCTGGTATCCGTGCGTGTCTCTGAACGAGGAAGTAAAGGCGGGACAGAAGATCGGCGAGATCCGTGATTATTTCGGAAAGGTCCTTGCCGAGTATCAGTCTCCGTGTGACGGCTATGTACTCTATGTGATCGCTTCTCTGGCAATCAATGCAGGCGATCCGATCTTTGCGGCAGGCAAGATCTGATCAGTGGGAGGAAATGAAAAATGCTTCGATATGCACCTGAGGGAATCGGCGAACAGATCGTTCAGATCGTCGGCGCGATCAGTCTGATCACCGAGCGTGACTATGACGATCCGACCATGCTCGCCAACTATTCCCTCCAGAAAATAGAAGAAATGAAGCCTGACAAGATCGCGGCGATGGCACGCAATGTGAAGGCAGCCGTAAAGGATATGCCCGGACGCGAGGGAATGTATTTAAACGGGATGATCGACGCTTTCGAGATGTTCGCGCGCATCCTGGACGGTGAAAAGATTCCTTATAAAGATGCCATCCGCGTGATGCAGCAGGTCGAGCTGCGCCCAATCCCGGCAGACAAGTTTGAGCAGATCACACAGACTGCCGACAGGTCGCTGACAGATATGGGCTTTGAGGGAAGTGTGGGGCAGAAGGTCCGCACATGGCTCACACAGACACCTCTCCCGGGTGATCAGGTATCCTCTTATTCCGAGGACCTGATCCGCAAGGCGAAGGGGAAAACTGAGAAGCTGATCGTGAAGATGGCTACGGGCGACGGAATCGACCAGGTCAAGACCGTGCGCGGTGTTTTCTGGAGCGGCAACTCCAAATACCTCGGCAATTTCCGGGGACAGCTGACATTCAACATCGACAAGCCCTGGAGCGTGCCCACGTTCGGCAACGTGCTCTGTCATGAGGCTTATCCGGGACACCAGGCTTTCTACAGCCACTGGGATGACCTCTACCTGCAGGGAAAACTGCCGCTGGAAGGCGCATATTACTCTACCGCAGGCAATCCCGCCAATCCCATGTTCGAGGGAAGTCCCGAGTGCGGACTGCATTTCCTTGGCTGGGATGATTTTACCATGGACACGCCCGAGATCAGCGATGAGCAGAAGAAGATTTTCGCAGTCGGACGGGAAATTCTTGACCTGCAGCGGCTCTACCAGCAGCAGGCGGCGTATCTGTTCCATGTGGAAGGAGCGCCGCGTGAGGACGTGATCGCCTACATGATGAAGGACGGCGTCTTCACACAGGTCGAGGCAGAGAATACGCTCCGCTTTGCGACGCATCCGGTGCAGCAGTACTATTATCCGGCATATTATTACGGACACAGGCTTGTATGGGAACTGTACGAGGCGATGCCCGTCGAAAAGAGAGAGGTTTTCATCCGCCTGCTCTACGACCGTCCTCACACCAGCCAGACCCTCATTCTGGAGGCGTCCGAGCTGGCAGGGAAGACGCTCGATCCGCTCTCGGACTGGTGATTTGCGAAAGAAGACCAGACAGCAGCGGATAGATGCAAGCATCAGATGATTTGAAGATAAGCGCCTGGTTTTTCCGGGCGCTTTTATTTATTTATGACTATCAGAATCAAAGCTGCCGGGAGCATAAAAAGTTTAAATGATTCGGGCTGTTGATTTTCAGGCTTTCGTCCGTATATTTTTTTGAGAGCCTGTAAAAAGTGCTGAATGAAACGGACTTATGAATAATTGCACTATAAGCACGTTTTTGATATGTTAATAAATAGTTTTATCGAATGGAGAAAGGATCTGTTATGAAGAAGTTTATTACAGCAACTCTTATGGCGGTGTCTATGCTGCTGCCCTGTTTGCAGGTGATGGCAGAAGAGAGTGCACCTATGGTTTTTGAACAAGTCGGCATCAATATTGATTTCGAAGACGTTATTGATGACTATGAGAATCTTGCGGAGCTGTCTTCAAGCGGCATAATCAGTCATGATCCGCTGATCGCGCTGCTGCTGCTGGACAGTTATGCCCTGCCCAAAGAAATAGTGTATGAACTGGATGGTATGATTCCGAATGTCAGTGAGGAAGCGCAGGAGAAAATCATGAAAGTCGCGAGGGATTCCTACAGAGAACTGGCATATGTCTTTGTCACAGATGCCGAGGATCCGGAAACCGCGGTCAAATCAGTCATCGGAGAGCTTCCGGAAGGCGCGGAAATCATTGAGGTTGGTGAGGCGGAAGCGTGTCACTACCTTGAACTGCGGCTGCCCCTGGATAAGCCGGAAGTAAACTACGATGACCTGGCGGAATTCGGATTCGACACGGAAGCACTGCGCCTGGCAGAAGAATCGAGTCTGGAGGATATGAAGAACTTCCGGACAGCCTTTGAAGAACGCCTGGGAAAGGCCAAGCTGTATGCGCCCATCGATCCCGATGCCGGCATTATCGGCAGGACGATCAGCTTTGAGACCACAGATCTGGACGGGAATACCGTTACGAGCGATGACCTGTTCAAGAACAACGAGATCACCATGGTCAACCTCTGGGGAACATGGTGCCCCAACTGTGTCAATGAGATGGAGGAACTAGCCAGGATCCACACCAGGATGCAGGAAAAAGGCTGCGGCGTTGTCGGCATTGAATGGGAGAGGCAGCCGATCGAAACAATGAAGGATGAAGTCCTCGCCTTTTTGGAAGAAAAGGGTGTGAACTATCCGAGTGTGATCATGCCTGAAGACAATGAGATCTTCAATCAGGTAACCGGATATCCCACAACCTTCTTTGTCGACAGTACGGGCAAGATTCTGACCTTCCCGATCGCCGGGGCAAGAGTCGGTGAGTATGAAAGGACTGTTGAAAAGCTTCTGGGCGGTGAGGAAGTTGAAGCGGAGACTGACAGCGCAAAGGAGCCGAATGAGGGCAGCGGTTACCGCGTCTTCGTCTGCGACCCGGACGGAAATCCCGTTGAAGGAGCCGTTATCCAGTTCTGCGATGATGTTACCTGTTCCTTCCAGACAACCGGCGCAGACGGCATTACCGTATTCGAGGCAGAGCAGCAGAAGGCTTATGAAGTACATGTTCTTCAGGCACCGGAAGGTTTTAAACCGGACGAGACCGTATACAATACGCCCGACACTTATTCAGACGTAAAAATCATCCTGGAAAAGGCAGAATAACCGGATAATGTTCGTGGTGACGAGGGAATAACATTGGCAAAAGGAAAAGTATATCTCTGGCTGCAGGCGGCGGTCTGTATCGCGTTGGTCGTATCCTTGTCCATGGGGGCAGTCGGGATCTATCGCGAAGGCACCGCCCGCAGGGCGGAGAATCCGATGGAGAGTATCTATACGCCGGAAGAGGCGGCGGAGAAATTTTCGCAGACCGCACCGTTGTTCTTCGCCGGACTTGGCTTGATAATCGCGGGATTTGTGCTGAGGATAAAGGATGAAGAAGCCCAAAAACCGGTGAAGGACGCGGACTTAAACCGTGACCTCCTGACGGCGCACATTGCCCGCCCCTCCGGGGCAATGATCTCGGAGCGGCGGAAACAAAAAAGGCTGCAGAAAATCGGCTGGGGTTTGTTTGCGCTGTGCATGGTTCCTGTTCTGGTTTACCTTCTGAACCCGGTACATTTTCCGCCGGATGATCCGGAGGGAATGTTCCTTGGACTGATTCGTATCCTCCTTCCCTGGACATTCGTAGGACTCGGCGCTCTGGGAGTATCATCGGCGCTGCAGGAAAAAAGTATCCTTCGAGAGATACAGGCAGCGCAAGAGCAGCTTAAGGAGGAAAAAGCGGACGGTGCCGCGCCGGTACCCGTACCCGCTGTTTCGCCCAAAAACAAAGGAGTACTGCAGACAGTCGTCATTATCGCTGCTATCGCCCTTATCATAGCGGGAGTGCTAAACAAAAGCGCCTACGACGTGCTGTGCAAGGCGGTAACTATTTGTACGGAGTGTGTTGGCCTTGGATAATACTGTGAAAACCGGCTGGTGGCAGGCGCATAAGCCGACGACCCGCCGTCTTGTTCAATTATATTCGGCTCTTCTGCATAATGCCTATATAAAGGGCTTCATCGACGGCAGGATTTACACGGGGAATGCAAAGTATGCCTGCGTTCCCGGTTTCAATTGTTATTCCTGCCCCGGTGCAGTGGGTTCCTGCCCGCTTGGTTCCGTACAAAATGCATTGGCCTCGGCCGGTCATCGGGCAGGCTGGTATGTGCTGGGAATCCTGCTGCTTTTCGGCGTGATCCTGGGCAGGACGATCTGCGGATGGCTGTGCCCGTTAGGCCTGATCCAGGAACTGCTGCACAAGATTCCGACGCCTAAGATCAAAAAGAGCCGCATTACACGGACACTGTCATGGCTCAAGTATGTCATCCTGGCTGTTTTCGTGATCGCCATACCCCTGACGTACGGCCTGCGTTACCAGATTCCCCTGCCGGCTTTTTGCAAATACATTTGTCCGGCAGGCACTTTCGAAGGCGCAATAGGGCATCTGGCCAATCCGGCGAATGTTTCTTACTACAGCATGCTGGGTGTATTGTTCACCCGTAAGTTCGTTATCATGCTGGTGATCGGGCTCGCATGCATATTCTGCTACCGCAGTTTCTGCCGCTTCATCTGCCCGCTGGGCGCGATCTACGGCCTGTTTAACCGGTTCAACGTGATCGGTGTAAAGGTGGATGCAGACCGCTGCACACACTGCGGCGCATGTGTACGGCACTGCGGCATGGATGTGCGCCGCGTGGGAGACCACGAGTGCATCAACTGCGGCAAATGCATGGACGTCTGCAGCCGCGGAGCGATCTCCATCAAGGCCGGCAGGGTCACCCTTAAAGCTCCCGAGAGGGGCTGTGCGGGCGATCAGCCGGATACGCCGGCAAGGCGCCGCAGCCTTGGACGGATCATTTGGGGCGGAGCGCTGGCACTGCTTTGCTTTGCACTCGTGTGGTTCAACTTCCTTGATCCCTCGGTCAAAAAAGCTTCTGCAGAAGCGGGGACGCCGGCTGCCGCGGAGGCGGCTGCGGAAACGGAGGCACCTGCAGAAACAGAGGTGATCAGCGAAACGCAGGCACCTGCTGAAGAAAGATATG
Source organism: Porcincola sp. (assembly GCA_045118075.1). GTDB lineage: Bacteria > Bacillota > Clostridia > Lachnospirales > Lachnospiraceae > Merdiplasma. Next base: position 16,035 of record JBGUOI010000198.1, read on the forward strand.
AGAGTGACACACCTGTTGGCCATGAGATCGGGCAGCAGCTTGAAGACTTTACGCTGCAGTGCTATGACGGCTCCGATTTCCATCTGGCGGATGCGCGCGGAAAGATCACCTTCATCAATTTATGGGCGACCTACTGTACTCCCTGTATCCAGGAACTGCCTTATTTCAGTGAACTGTACAAAGCCCATGGGGATGACATCGCGATGATCGCCGTTCACCCCAAACTTGTAACGATGGATCCGGCCGAGTTTCTTGCTGACAAAGATTTTGCCATGCCATTTGCTACGGACACGGATGATAAGGTGATAAACATAGTCGGCGGCACAGGCACGCTTCCGCAGACCATCGTTCTGGACCGGAAAGGCGAGGTCATCTACAACCAGGTTGGATCCGTCACTCCGGAGATCCTGGAAGCCTTGTATAAAGAGGCAGACAAATCTCTTTACTAATTACCCACAGATACCCGAAAGGAACGATTTAATGAAAGACAACAGAATAAAGAGACATGGAATAATCAGTTATTTAGCTTAAACAAGGCGAAATAAATTGATTATATAGTAGTAAAATGCTATACTGATAATCGGATTATCAGTTCGGAAAAGGGAGGAAAATATGTCAGTACCGGATAGGAGTATTGATCCGCGGCTGCTGACTGCTGCGAAGAATGAATTTCTGGAAAAAGGCTTCAAAAATGCGTCACTTGCGCGAATCTGCGAGGCTGCCGGTGTGACCACGGGAGCCCTGTACAAGCGTTACAGCGGAAAAGAAGAACTTTTTTCCGCACTTGTCTCGGAAACCGTTGAGAATATGGCGGAGTATGTATCCGGAATAAAGGAAAAAGACCTTACAGGCATTACAGATCAGGAACTGTATGATTCTTTTTTACTGAAGCCGGAGACAAACAGGGAATGGCTCCGGTTCCTGTATGATCACAGGGAAGGGTTCACACTTCTGATACGCTGTGCTTCGGGGACCCGGTATGAGAATTTCCACCAGGAATGGACTGAGAAAATGAATGACCTGGATTATAAATACTTTCAGGAGGCAAAACGGCGGGGACTGATCACAAAGGATATCACTTCGGAGGAACTGCATGTTCTTACGTACAGCGTCTGGGCTCTCTATTACGAACCATTTTACCTTGGTTTTACCTGGGAGCAGATCGAAAGGCACGCTGAGAATATTTATCGCTTTACAGACTGGCATAATGTTTTGGAAATGAAAAAAACAGAGTAGCGGTACGTTGATGAAAGGAGAATTAAACTATGTCAACAGAAGGAAACAAGGACATTCTTTATCTTGTTACCGGAGCGGCGGGCTTTCTGGGCGGAACCGTTTGCCGCCAGCTGATCGATGAAGGGAAAAAGGTGAGAGGTTTCATATTACCGAATGATCCGGCCAGGAAATATGTTCCGGACGGAGTTGAGATTTAATCTGACTTTAGTCAGTTGAGCATGAGATATATTTGCTTGCAAATATATCCATGCGAAACAAAAAACCACCCGCTATGCGGG
>JBGUOI010000199.1:0-2236 GCA_045118075.1 Porcincola sp.
ACCATAAAAACAACCAGCAACAATGCGATGTTGCTGGTTGCAAAAATCTTATGATTTTTCACTGTCCTCTTGACGGGTAGCAGTTCAGCTTCTCCTGCCCCGTTCTTTTTTGTTCTTATACGCCCAGAAGATCCGCAAATCCTTTCAGCGCGCCGTCCGTGTTGTGATCAAGCACGCGGTTCGCAAGGACTTTGCCAAGCTGCACGCCTTCCTGGTCGAAACTGTTGACGTTCCAAAGGAAGCCCTGGAACATGAATTTGTTCTCATAGTGGGAAAGCAGAGCGCCGCATGACTCGGGCGTCAGCTGCTCGCCGATGATGATGCTGGAAGGACGCTCGCCCACGAAGTACTTCGCTGGGTTCTCGTCATCCTTGCCGCACGCGAAAGCTACCATCTGCGCAGCCACGTTGGCGCACAGTTTTGTCTGGCTGGTGCTTCCCTTTACTTCCACATCCTTCTCGTTCTGGCTCTTCCTGAAGCCGATGAACTGGAGCGGGATGATGTCCGTGCCCTGATGGAGCAGCTGGAAGAAGGAATGCTGGCCGTTGGTGCCGGGCTCGCCGAAGATGACCTCGCCGGTCACATAGTTCATGGGCTCGCCGAAGCGGTTGACGCTCTTGCCGTTGGACTCCATGCAGGCCTGCTGCAGATGAGCCGGGAAACGGGACAGCGCCTGTGAATAAGGAAGCAGGGCGGTCAGCGGATATCCCAGAACGTTGCGCTCGTATACGCTGATCAGGGCATCCATCATTTCCGGGTTCTTTAAGGGATCCGTCTCGGTTGCTTTCTTATCTTCCGCCGCCATGCCATCCAGGAACCTCGCGAAGATATCCGGGCCGAATGCCAGTGAAAGAACGGCGCCGCCTACCGCGGAGGAGGTGGAATATCTTCCGCCGATGTAATCATCCATAAAGAACGCTGCCAGATAGCCGCTGTTCTTCGCCATCGGAGAAGTCTCGCTCGTTACCGCCAGCATGTGTTTCGACGCATCCAGGCCTGCTTTTTCAAGCGCATCCTTTACGAACAGCTCGTTGGTCAGCGTCTCGAGCGTGGTGCCGGATTTGGAGACCACGATGAACAGCGCATGCGCAAGGTCCACGCCGCGAAGGACGCCGACTGCGTCATCCGGATCCACATTGCTGATGAATTTAGCCTGCATCTTCAGCGTATTATGGGTGATTGCCCAGTTCTCAAGCGACAGGTAGATCGCGCGCGGACCCAGGTCGCTGCCGCCGATGCCGATCTGCACCACCGTATTGTACTTCTCACCGTTCTCGTTGAGGATCTCGCCATTATGCACCTTGTTTGCGAACTCGGCGATCTTTGCCTGCTCCCCTTTATAGAACTCGCGCTTGTCGACGCCGTCCGCCATTACCACATCGCCCAGCTGGCCCCTGGTCAGCTGATGGAGCACGTGCCTCTTCTCGCCCGTGTTGATGATCGCGCCGTTGTACAGCTCTTTGAACTTGTCTGCCAGCTGCGCTTCCGAAGCCAGCTCGACCAGTTTTTCAATGATCTTATCGTCTACCTTCTTGGCTGCATAATGATAAGTCAGGCCTTCCGCCATGGGCACATAATATTTTGCCACACGCTCGGCGCCGCTCTCGCCTGCCATCACTTCCTTAAGGCTGACACTGCCTTTCGTTTCAAGCAGATCCTGAAAAGACTTCAGCGTATCCAGGTTTTTCCATGAAATCATATCGATCGTCCTCCTTGGCTGGTAAGTACATGTGAGCTTAGTTATCTGAAAAAAGTATAACTGGTGTCAGGTCAAATTTCAATATCTTAGGGGTCCTTCTTAGGGGTCTGACCCTTTTCGTACGCTGACGTGTGAAAGTGGTCTTTTCACTTCCCGCTCTTCGCGTTAATATGCATTTTTATGGGCATTATCGTACTCTTACTTTCCGGTGATTACCACATTGCAGGTCTCGATCGTGACCTGCTGCCACACATTATTTGTCATATATGGCTCTGTTTTCAGGTATTCGTCCAGCTGCTGCCGGCTGTCAAAATCCATGATCATGAAAGATCCTTTCAGATTTCCTTCTTCATTGGTCAGTCCTCCGGCGCGGCAGGACATCCGGTTCCGTACCGTCATAGGCAAAAATGATAAACTGCATGGCAGGCTCCTTTCTTTCTATAAACTAATTAGGCGTTTGCGAAACGCCAGAAGCCGCGTAATTACGGCATTCTTTTTGCTATAAAATAAAACAACTCCTCACTGGTTCATGGTAAA
>JBGUOI010000200.1:0-41161 GCA_045118075.1 Porcincola sp.
TGCCTGTATTTTAAAGGCGGTGGATGAACATGCCGACCTGCTGCGCGAATCGGCAGCAGATCCGGGCAATGACCAGCGTCTGGGCGCCAATGAAGCTCCGCCCGCCATTGTGTCGGTCTTCCTCGGGGAACAGCTCGAGGATGTTGCCCGCCAGCTGATCGATACCGGAAATGCGACGACCAGTAAAAAGGGAGGCGTCTTAAAAACGGGAGTCTCGACGCTGCCGGATCTTTTCCAGGACGCGACCGACCGCAACCGCACGTCACCCTTTGCCTTTACGGGAAACAAATTCGAGTTCAGGATGGTGGGATCGCGCGATTCGATCGCTTCCCCCAATATCGTGCTCAATACCATCGTCGCGGAGGCTTTCTGTGATGCCTGTGATGAGCTGGAAAAAGCGGATGATTTCAACGCGGCCGTGAATGACCTGACCAAGCGTCTGTTTACGGAGCATGAGAGAATCATTTTTAACGGCAACGGATATGCGGATGAATGGGTAAAGGAAGCCGAGAGGAGAGGCCTTCCCAATCTGGCTTCCATGGTGGATGCGATTCCCGCACTGCTGACCGACAGTTCCGTGAGCATGTTTGAGCGCTTCGGTGTTCTGACCAGGACAGAGCTGCTCTCCCGCGTAGAGATCAAATACGAGAATTACGCAAAGGCCACCAATGTGGAGGCGCTGACCATGATCGACATGGCGACAAAGCAGTTTGTTCCCGCCGTTGTCCGCTATACGGGGCAGCTGGCCTCGATCATCAGTTCCCTCGACCAGGTCGGCGGCGACGACGCTGTCCAGCGGCAGATCCTTGACCGGTGCACGGTGCTCCTTAAGGAGACGTCTGAGGCGCTCGAGGCACTTCGCGCCGTTCATAAGACCGGCGCCGCCATGCCGTACGGCAAGGAAAAAGCCCTGTATTACCATGACAGTGTAATGCCGGCGATGAATGCCCTGCGCCGTCCGGTAGATGAGCTGGAGATGCTGGTGGATAAGAACATCTGGCCAATGCCTTCTTATGGAGACCTTCTTTTTGAACTTTGATAACTTTATAGTGCAAATTTCACAAAGATGATTGATTTTTTGGGGTGCCTATATTACAATAATGACAGTTCTTGTTTTTTGATCCGGGTAAGTAAGGAGGAATTACTGTGATCTCTAACCAGGTTTTACAGTCTACATTGGAGGGCCTCAAATCGATCAGCAGAGTGGATCTTTGCGTAATGGATACCGAGGGTATTCTGCTGGCAGCTACTTTTGACGGCGCGGAACAGTTCAGGGACTCGATCAGCAGTTTCGTCAATTCACCGGCAGATTCCCAGGTGATCTCAGGATACCAGTTCTTCAAGATTCTCGATGAGAATCAGCTTGAATATATCCTGATCGCCAGCGGGAACAGTGATGACGTCTATATGGTGGGCAAGATGGCCGCCTACCAGATCCAGACGCTTCTGGTAGCATATAAGGAGAGATTTGATAAGGACAACTTTATTAAGAACCTCCTGCTTGACAACCTCCTCCTGGTAGATATATACAACAGGGCGAAGAAGCTCCATATAGCTTCGGATACGCGCCGCGTGGTCTTTATCCTCGAGATCAGCCACGAGAGGGAGAACAGTTCTCTCGAGACCATCCGGAGCATTTTCGGAAGCCGCAGCTGCGATTTCATCACGGCGGTGGATGAAAAGAGCATCATTATCGTCCGGGAACTGGACAATGTGGAATCCTATCCCGAGATGGCTTCCCTGGCGGCTTCCGTGCTGGATGTGCTGCCCGAGGAGAAACGCCGCAGCGCCGTGATCGCCTACGGCACCATCGTGGATGAGATCAAGGATGTGTCGCGTTCTTATAAGGAAGCAAGGATGGCGCTTGATGTGGGAAAGATCTTTTTCCGCGAGAGCAGGGTCATCGCCTACAGCTCACTCGGAATCGGCCGCCTCATCTATCAGCTGCCCATTCCGCTGTGCCGTATGTTTATCCGTGAGATCTTTGAAAACAAGTCTCCGGATGAATTCGATGAAGAGACGCTGACGACGATCAATAAATTCTTCGACAACAACCTGAATGTTTCGGAGACGAGCCGCCAGCTTTATATCCACCGCAATACACTCGTCTACCGGCTGGACAAGCTCCAGAAATCGACCGGACTGGACCTGCGTGTTTTTGAGGATGCGATCACCTTCAAGATCGCCCTGATGGTGGTGCGCTACATGAAGTATATGGAAGAACAGGAGTATTAATACGCAGACCGGAAGCAAACAGGTCTGACGCAGAATAGACTGGTTAGGGAGACTGCCATTTCCGTGACAGTCTCTTTCCTTTGTCAGAAAAGAAAAGGAGCCCGCCCGGCGGGATAGATAACGTGCCTGATACAGAAAACAATACTAATCAAGAAGATGCGAAAGCCAAAAGAGAGCGCTTGATGATCTACCTTCGCGGAATGTCCGCGGGAGCTCTGTTGACGATGATCATTTTTGCCGTCATAGCCGGAGTGGTTATCGGAAGGTCCGGAAAAGAGCCGTCCGGTGCGGATGTGCTGACTTCTGTGAAGACAAGGCAGAAGATGGCGGGCGTTGCGGACCTGATCTCTGGAAATTACTATTACGACGCGGATCCGAAACTTCTGGAGACATACCTGTTCAAAGGAATTGCGGCAGGTCTTGATGACCCGTACGCGGCTTATTATTCTGCTCCGGAAAGGGAAGACGTGGACAGGGGAAATGAGGGACAGTATTTCGGAATCGGGATCTCTTTTTCCATGACAGAGGAAGGTGAGATGGAGATCGTCGATGTCTATGCCGAAAGTGCCGCCGATAAAGCGGGGATCCGGCCGGGAGATGTCGTACTTGAAGTGGAAGGCGAACCGGTAACGGGCCTTACATCTGATGAGGCGGCGGACCTGATCAGTGCCTGTGAAGAGAAGGGGCAGGTGACGATGCTGCTTGACAGGGACGGAGAGAAGATCAGTGTGACCGCGTCCTTCGAGATGGTCAAAACTGCAGTGATCACGAGCAGGATGCTCGATGCGGAGACCGGATATATCTGCCTTCCTCAGTTTACGACAGCCGCCGCGCAGGAATTCCCGGATATTCTCAAAGATCTTCAGGAGAAAGGCGCGAAGAGGCTGGTACTGGACATTCGGGATAATCCGGGCGGACTTTTGGAGAGTGTCTGTGATATCTTCGGAACCTTCCGGGCAAACGAGGAGATCGTTCATATCCTGAGGAAAGACAAACAGGAGGAAACCATCACCACCGGTGATGAGGCCGTCTTCACAGGAACAGTCGCACTGCTGGTGAATGGCCGCAGCGCCAGCGCCTCGGAGCTGCTTGCCGGCGGTATCCAGGACCTTGAGATCGGTCCGGTGATCGGAGAGCAGACATACGGAAAAGGCGTGATCCAGAGCACGTACTATTTCAGGGACGGATCCGCCGTGAAATTTACAACGGAAAAATACCTGACGGCGCACCGCAGGGATATCGACGGAACCGGAGTCGAGCCGGATGTGGTGATCGAAAACATGGATGAGGCAGATCAGGAACTGATCTTTGAAACTGCGTTAAAGGAGGCTTCTGAATGGAAGAGCGAGTGATCTTTAAAGAACTGCTGAGTGAGTTTAAGGAGATGGCAGCTGCCCGTGGAGGGACTGTCACGCGGCAGGAAGTGGAGACTTTTTTTGCGCATGCCTCTCTTGACGAGAACCAGATCGACCTGATCTGTGACTACTTAAACAGCCAGATGATCAGGGTGGAAGGCTATGCAAAGTCCGCTGCAGCGACAGATGAAGAGGCGAGAGAGGATCTCACTGAAGAATCCGGGACGGATCTTCCCCGCAGCGAAAGTCTGCAGCATTACCTGGAAGAGATCGAAGACATTCTTTTGCCTGAAAAAGATGAGCTGAAGGCCCTTTTCGATGCGGCGAGCGAGGGAAGCAAAGAAGCCGGGGAAGAACTGGTGCGCCTTTACCTGCCGAAAGTCTGTTCCATGGCCGGTGAATACGAACAGGAGTCGGTAATGCCGGAAGACCTGATTCAGGAAGGGAATATAGGACTGATGCTGGCCGTAGCCGGCATGGAAAGACAGGAGAACCTGGCGGCTTACCAGGCGCTTTTGTTCAATCGGGTGAGTGCCCATATGGAAGAAGTGATCAGACGTGATTCAATGGTCAGTGACGGTTCGCGCGGAATGCTGGGGAAAGTTGCGCATCTGCATGAAGCGATCCGAAACCTGACGCAGGAGCTGGAACATTCGGTCAGTATCGATGAGCTTTCAGCCTACCTTGAGATCCCCCGTGAAGAGATCATTGACATTCTCAACCTGACCGGCTCCGATGAAGATCTGGGACTTGCGGGAGAAGCTGAGAAAAAGCCCTGGGAGATCTGAGAGAAAATTTGGCTTTTATTTCTTCTGCTGTTGTGTTATCTTATGTGGAAAGCAGTTCTTTTGCAGTCTTTTAAAAATCCGGCCGGTTCCGGCCCTGTATCCCATGACTAAATTACAGACACGAGGTAATAAATGAGAGAAGAGTATGAGAAGATGTCACTGGCGTCTTTAAAGGCGCTGGCTAAGGAAAGAGGAATCGGCCATCTTTCCGCAATGAAGAAGAGCCAGGTGATCGATGCGCTGATGCTTGATGATGCCACCAGGCGAAATGCCGCCGATGAGCAGGCTCAGGCAGAGAAGAAAGCAGCCCATGAAGAGGCTTCCGGGAATGAGCCGGCCGCAAGGCGGCAGCCTTCAGCCCAAAGGGGACGAAGTGAGGCCAGGCAGCAGCCCCGTCAGCCGATCGAGAACAGAGGATCGAAGATCATCCTGACCAGGGGAAGAAGCCCCATGCAGGAGCGCCGGAGAATTGAAGAACAGCCGCAGGAGCGGCGGCAGCCGGAGACAAATACGGTCAGGGAGAGTGCGCCTGTACAGGAACCGCCAAGAAGACCCCCGCAGGTGCCGTCTGAAAATCCGCAGCCTGCAAGGGAGCCGATCAACTATGACAAGCCTCCGATGGACCTGGCTGCGCTTGACAGCGGCAGTATGGCTTCCGGAATTCTGGAAGTGCTTCCTGACGGCTACGGTTTTATCCGCAGCGCGAATTACCTGCCGGGAGATTCGGACGTATATGTGGCACCGTCCCAGATCAGGCGTTTTAATCTGAAAACAGGTGATGTGATCTGCGGTAATACCCGCATCCGGTCACAGCAGGAGAAATTCAGCGCACTGCTCTATGTGCAGTCGATCAACGGATATCCGCCCGAAGTGGCAGCCAAACGGCAGAATTTTGAGGACATGACCCCGATCTTTCCGGACCACAGGCTTCGGATGGAGCGAGGACCGCGGGATATCGCCATGCGGGTCCTTGATCTTTTCTCGCCGATCGGAAAGGGGCAGAGAGGTATGATCGTCTCGCCGCCCAAAGCCGGCAAGACAACGCTGCTTAAGGATATCGCCCGTTCGCTTCTGGCAAACGAGCCCTCCATGCACCTGCTGATCATGCTGATCGATGAGCGTCCCGAGGAAGTGACGGATATCCGCGAAGCGATCGTCGGGGACCAGGTGGAAGTGATCTATTCGACCTTTGACGAGCTGCCCGAGCACCATAAACGGGTCTCGGAGATGGGAATCGAGCGCGCGAAGCGTCTGGTAGAGCACGGAGAGGATGTAACGATTCTTTTAGATTCCATCACGAGACTGGCAAGGGCCTATAACCTGACGGTGCCCCCCAGCGGAAGGACCCTGTCGGGCGGTCTGGATCCCGCGGCGCTTCATATGCCCAAGCGGTTTTTCGGCGCTGCCCGCAATATGCGTGAAGGAGGATCGCTGACGATCCTGGCAACAGCCCTGGTGGATACCGGCAGCAAAATGGATGACGTTGTATACGAAGAATTCAAGGGTACCGGCAATATGGAACTGGTTCTTGACCGGAAGCTTTCCGAGCGGAGAATCTTCCCGGCCATCGATATCCAGAAATCCGGAACCAGGAGAGAAGACCTGCTGCTGACCAGGGAGGAGCAGGAAGCCTGCTATGTGATGCGCAAGGCATTAAACGGGATGAAGAGCGACGAAGCTGTGGAAAACATCCTGAACACACTGGTCCGCACCAGGGATAATGCAGAGTTCGTGGACAGGATCAGGCGTCAGCATTATGTCTGATGACACGGCAGATTTCATCTTGCATTATCAATATGACCATGCTATAATACTTTCGCTGTTTGCGTGATACTGCCTGCGAACAGCCAACTGCAGGGACTTGCAGGGGTAGTTCGGGAAATCTTGTATTCCGGGAGGGAATGCATTGACCGAAAACTGACGGATAACCGTAAGCAGTTCACAAAACAGATCAGAGAGGTGAAAAAAATGAAGGAAGGAATCCATCCCAAGTATTATCAGGCTACTGTAACCTGCAACTGCGGCAACACATTCGTGACCGGCTCCACCAAAGAAGACATCCACGTTGAGGTGTGCTCAAAGTGCCATTCATTCTATACCGGTCAGCAGAAAGCAACCGCAGCCCGCGGACGTATCGATAAATTCAACAGGAAATACGGTATTGCATCTAAATAATCTGAATAGTACAAGAAGACAAGGGTTGAGGTTGCAAAATCTCAACCTTGTTTGCTTATATGGAGACATGACATGAAGTATTCGAATATCGGCGGACAGGCGGTCATGGAAGGAGTCATGATGCGCAACGGCGGCGATTACGCGGTGGCTGTAAGGACCGTTAACAAGGAAGTGGTCGTAAAAAAGAGTCAGTATCGTTCGGTGGCGCGCAATGCGGTCATCCAGAAGATTCCGATCGTACGCGGCGTATTCAATTTCGTCGATTCACTGGTGCTCGGCATGAGCGCTTTGATGTATTCTGCCGAGTTCTTTGCCGAGGAGACGCCGGCTGAGCTGGAAGAGCGGCTGGCCGGAGAAGAGAAGAAAGCCAGAAAAAAGGCTGAGCGCCTCCGTTCACAGGGAAAAGAAGATGAGGCTGATAACGTGATGGCCCGTTTTGAGGAGAAAGCTGCCAGAGAGCGGGAGGAGAACCTCAAACAGGCTCAGGAAGGTGCCGCTTCCGGTGAGAAGAAGGATGACAATTCCCTGCTGATGGGGCTGACTGTTGTATTTTCACTGGCCCTTTCCATCGGCCTTTTTATGATGCTGCCTTATTTTCTTTCACGGTTCTTAAGGACGGTGACAAAGTCCGAGGCTCTCATCTCGATCGCCGAGGCCTGCCTGAGAATGGCGATCTTCCTCGGATATATGTTCCTGATCTCGCGGATGAAAGAGATCCAGCGGACTTTCGAGTATCACGGGGCAGAGCATAAGTGCATCAACTGTATTGAGCACGGGCTTGAGCTTAACGTTGAGAACGTTCGCAAAAGCTCCCGGCAGCATAAGCGGTGCGGGACTTCATTCCTTTTGATCGTAATGATCGTCAGCGTGATCTTTTTCCTGTTTATCCGCGTTCCGTCTCCGGTACTTCGGATCGTCTACCGGCTTCTGCTGATTCCGGTGATCGCCGGTGTATCCTTTGAGTTTATCCGGCTGGCGGGCAAATATGATAATAAATGTGTCAATCTCCTGAGCAAACCCGGTCTGGCGCTTCAGCGCCTGACGACCAGAGAGCCGGATGATTCCCAGATCGAAGTCGGAATCGCCTCCGTTGAAGCTGTCTTTGACTGGCGCCGGTACCTTAATGAGAACTTCGGGGCTCACTACGACCTGGATGAGGAGAAGGCACAATGACCTTTCGACAGATACAGCGCGCCGCTGCCGGTCTGCTGCGGGACAATGAGATTCCCGCTCCGGACAGCGATGCGCTTTTTCTGCTGCAGTATGTTACCGGTATGGACCTGACCCGCTACCTGCTGAATGCAGGAGAGGAAGCCGGGGAGGAGGTAAAAGAGCGCTGCCTGGCACTGGCCCGGTTAAGAGCCGCCCATGTTCCGCTGCAGCATATTATCGGCAGTGCGCCTTTCATGGGACGGGATTTTATCGTGAACGAGAAAGTCCTGGTCCCCAGGCAGGAGACTGAAGTGCTGGCTGAGGAAGCGATCCGCATCCTGAAACAGTCCTTTCCGGAAGGAAAGGTACTGGATCTGTGCACAGGCTCGGGGATCCTTGCCGTTACGCTCTCCCTTGAGGTCCCGCAGACCCGGATAGAAGCTTCGGATATTTCCGCCGAAGCCCTGGAAGTGGCCCGGGAAAATGCGGAAAGGCTCGGTGCGGATGTTATTTTCCGCGAGGGAGACCTGTTTGAAAATATTGAAGATGTTTTTGATATGATCGTTACAAATCCGCCTTATATCCCGACCGGCGTGATACCGACACTGGACAGCGAGGTGAAAGACCATGATCCTTTACTGGCGCTCGACGGCGGGGAGGATGGTTTTCGGGTGATCAGCAGGATCATTCGCAGCGCTCCGGCGTATCTTAGCGGCAGCGGCTGGCTGCTGATCGAGATCGGATACGACCAGGGGGAGAGGATAAGCCGGGAACTGGCTATGGCAAAGTGGCGCGACATAAAGATCCTCAGGGATCTGTCCGGACACAGCCGCGTCGCCGCAGCACGGCGGCCTTTACACGAAAACATGCAGAGAAAAGAGTGAACAGTCATGGGAATGTTTGATAAACTGGGAGATCTGCTGAAGAAGCAGGAAGAGCTGATGCTCCTTCTCTCCGATCCATCCGTGATGGCGGATACTTCCCGATGGCAGAAACTGATGAAAGAGCAGCAGGATTCTGCCCCGCTTGCGGAAGCATACCGCGCATACCTGGCCAGCAAAGAGACGATCAAAGATTCGCTTTCCATGCTCGAGGAGGAGACGGATCCGGAGATGCGCCAGCTCCTCAAGGATGAGCTTGCCGATGCCAGGAAAGAAGAGACTTCCCTGGAGGAGAAACTGAAGGTCCTGCTTCTGCCGAAGGATCCCAATGATGAGAAGAACGTGATCGTGGAGATCCGGGCGGGAGCCGGCGGCGATGAGGCAGCCCTGTTTGCGGCGGAGATCTACCGGATGTATGTACATTACGCGGAGAGCCGCCGGTGGAAAGTGGAGACGATGGACGCCGAGGAGATCGGGATCGGCGGGCTGAAATTCGTCAGCTTTATGATCAACGGAAAAGGCGCCTACTCAGGCCTTAAATATGAATCGGGCGTGCACCGCGTGCAGCGGGTGCCGGAGACGGAATCGGGCGGCAGGATCCATACATCTACCGTGACCGTAGCGATCATGCCCGAGGCGGAGGAGGTCGATGTGACCATCGATCCGGCCGACTGCCGCTTTGATGTGTTCAGGGCATCCGGCAACGGCGGCCAGTGCGTCAATACGACGGACAGTGCCGTGAGGCTGACACACATTCCCACCGGGATCGTGATCTCGTGTCAGGATGAAAAATCACAGCTCAAGAACAAGGATAAAGCGATGAAGGTCCTGCGTGCCAAACTCTATGAACTTGAGCGGGAAAAGGCACATGATGCCCAGGCTATGGAGAGAAGAAGCCAGATCGGCACCGGGGACCGCTCGGAAAAAATAAGGACATACAATTTCCCGCAGGGAAGGGTGACCGATCACCGGATCGGGCTGACACTGTACAGGCTGGACAAGATACTGGACGGTGACCTGCAGGAGATCATCGATTCGTGTACGGCAGCTGATCAGGCAGCCAGACTTGCCAGAATGCAGGAAGAGGCATAAAGTAGTTTATGAACCCGGAATATCCGGGGCTTGGAGGAGAATAAAATGATCGCAGAAAAAATGAAGGCACTTGTGGCGGGCAGCAGTGTGATCCGTGCCATGTTTGAAGAAGGAAAGAAGATGGCGCAGGAAGTCGGCGCCGAGAATGTTTTTGATTTCAGCCTGGGCAATCCGGTTACGCCGGCACCCGAAAAGGTGGCGGAAACGATCGGACAGATCCTGGCGACCAAAGACTCGATGGAAGTGCACGGCTACATGAGCAATTCAGGTTACCCGCAGGTGCGTGCAAAGATCGCGGCCTCCTTAAATGAGCGCTTCGGGCTCGACCTTGATGAGGAAGCGATCCTGATGACGGTCGGAGCTGCCGGCGGCCTGAACGTGATCCTGAAAACGCTCATAGATCCCGGGGATGAAGTACTGACACTGACTCCCTATTTCGGGGAGTACCGCAATTATGTGTCCAACTTTGACGGTGTCCTGGTGGAAGTGCCGGCTGCGGCGCCTTCTTTCCAGCCTGATCTGGAACGCCTTGAAAACGCTGTGAATGAGCGGACGAAAGCTATGATCATCAATTCTCCGAACAATCCCACCGGAGTTGTCTATACCGAGGAGACGATCAAAGGACTCTGCGCCATGCTTGAGCGCAAGGAGAAAGAACTGGGGACAAGCATCTACCTGATCAGCGATGAACCTTACCGCGAACTGGCTTATGACGGCGTGGAGGTTCCCTATCTGACGAAATACTATCACAACGCCGTCGTGGGTTATTCCTTCAGCAAATCCCTCTCCCTTCCGGGCGAACGGATCGGCTACCTGGTAATGCCCGCATCACTTGACGATGCGCAGCAGATCAGGGCCGGAGCCAATGTGGCCAATCGTATCCTCGGATTTGTCAACGCGCCGTCTCTTATGCAGCTGGTCGTGGGAGAGTGCCTGGATGAAAAGACAGACCTGGATTTTTATGACAGGAACCGGAAGGCCCTGACAGAAGGACTTTCAAAGTGCGGTTACACCTTTACGAATCCGGACGGAGCGTTCTATCTGTGGATGCAGGCTCCCGGAGGAGACGACAAAGCCTTCAGCCAGGCGGCGAAGAAATATCATATTCTGGTGGTCCCGGGATCTTCATTCGGATATCCGGGTTATGTGAGAATCGCCTACTGCGTTTCTCCGCAGACGATCGCCGGATCGATGGCCGGTTTCAAATCGCTTGCTGAAGAATATTCACTTTGATGCTTTGATGTGAGGTAAAAAATATGAGCCAGTGGGAAGCAAACGTGCGCCTGACTGATCCGTATACACCCGGTGAACAGCCTCGTGATAAGGATGTGATCAAGCTCAATACGAATGAGAACCCGTATCCGCCCTCCCCGAAGGTGGAAGAAGCGCTCCGGTCAATGGATATGGATCTGCTTCGCAGATATCCGGATCCGGCCTGCACGGATCTCGTATCCGCCCTGGCGCAGGTAAAAGGCCTGGACCGGTCCTGTGTCTTTACCGGGGTAGGATCCGATGATGTGATCGCCATGAGCTTTCTGACTTTCTTCTTCGGAAAGGATCCGGTTCTGTTTGCCGACATCACCTATTCTTTCTATGATGTATGGGCAAACCTTTTCAGGATTCCTTACAGGATCGTCCCGCTCGATGAACACTTTACGATCAGGCCTTCTGATTACATGGAAAGATGCGGAGGCATAGTTATCGCCAACCCGAACGCACCGACCGGCAAGTATCTGCCGCCGGAGGATATCGAGCAAATCATTGCCGCTCATCCCGAGTGCGTCGTGATCGTGGATGAAGCCTATATTGATTTCGGCGGCGAATCCGTTGTGCCGCTGATCCATCGGTATGACAACCTGCTGGTCGTACAGACACTGTCCAAATCCTATTCCATGGCGGGCATGCGCATCGGAGCGGCTTTCGGCTGTCCGAAACTGATCTCTCTGCTTAACAGCAATAAATATGCGTTCAATTCTTATACCATGAATACGCCCTCCCTTTTAGCAGGGACGGCAGCTGTGCTCGACCGCGAATATTTCGAAATGACCAGGAAAAAGGTCATCGCCACCCGGGAGAGGGTAAAACCGGTGATGCGCAAACTGGGATTTTCCTTTGAGGATTCCATGACCAATTTCCTGTTCGTGAGCCATGAAAGGGTTTCGGCGAAGGAGATCTTCGATGCGCTCCGCAAAGAGAAGATCTACGTACGGCATTGGGATCTTCCGAGAATCGGCAATCACCTGCGGATCAGCATCGGTACGGATGAGCAGATGGATGCCCTGACAGGCTTCCTGTCCCGGTGGCTCGCAGAAAAACAATAAAAGGAGTTATTATCCATGACCAATACACTGGCACAATGGTTCGCCGATAATCTGGGCGGAAAGATGAGCCCGGAATTAGTTATATTTATCGTATCGATGATCCCGATTCTTGAGCTGAGAGGCGGTCTGATCGTTGCTTCACTGCTCAATGTAAACATGTGGCGGGCGATTCCCATCTGCATAATCGGGAATATCATCCCTGTTCCCTTTATCCTGCTGCTGATCACGAAGATCTTTGACGGTCTGAGGGATACAAAAGCTTTCGGGGGCATCGTAAGGAAGCTCGAAGCCCGGGCTATGAAAAGATCCGATGCGATACAAAAAGGAGAATTTATCGGACTGATGCTGTTTGTCGGAATTCCTATTCCCGGGACAGGAGCATGGACGGGATCCCTGATCGCCGCAATGCTTGGGATCGACCGTAAAAAAGCGGTCCCGGCCATCCTGCTGGGTATCCTGATCGCAACGGTGATCATGTGCATCGTGTCATACGGAATGCTCGGCGCGGTGATCCGGTAACGGTAAACAGTCATGGCAATGTATGAGAGTTTTGCATCTGTCTATGATGCGCTGATGGACGATGTTCCCTATGATGAATGGTGTGAATTCCTGTGCGGGGTCCTGAAAAACCATGGAATCGAAGACGGCCTGGTCCTGGACCTGGGATGCGGGACCGGCTCGATGACCAGACAGCTGGCAGCACGCGGTTACGATATGATCGGGGCCGATGCTTCCGTGGAGATGCTGGAGATCGCACGCGGGAAGGGGCCGACAGACCCTCCCATTCTGTACCTGCTGCAGGACATGCGTTCTTTTGAGCTGTACGGGACCGTACGTGCCATCGTCAGCGTGTGCGACAGCCTGAATTATATCCAAACGGAAGAAGAACTTGCACAAGTGCTGCGCCTGGCGGATAATTATCTTGATCCGGGAGGGCTGCTTGTGTTTGATATGAATACACCGTATAAATACAGAGAGCTCCTGGGAGACCGTACTTTTGCGGAAAACCGGGAACAGGTGAGTTATATCTGGGAAAACACCTGGTATGAGGAAGAACAGGTCAACGAATATGACCTGACCCTGTTCCTTGCGCAGCCGGACGGAAACTACCGGCGGTTTGATGAAGTGCATACCCAGCGAAGCTTTGAACCGGAAACGGTCAGGAAGCTGATCGAAGAAGCCGGCCTTAAGCTGGAGGCGGTGCTGGATGCCTATTCGAACAGTCCCCTGACACCCAAAAGCGAACGAATGATGTTTATCGCGAGAGAAGTAAAGAAACAGGTGCCGTAGAGGCGCATGGCAGCGGTCAGCAGACGGACCGGGAGGATGGAAACATGAGATTTACGAAGATGGAAGGCATCGGCAACGATTATGTTTATGTCTGTACCCTGGATCAGGAAGTTGCCGATCCGCCCGCACTGGCGGTAAAAGTGAGCGACCGGCATTTCGGGATCGGTTCTGACGGCCTGATTCTGATCAAGCCGGCCGAAGAAGCTGATTTCGAGATGGACATGTACAATGCGGACGGGTCACGGGCCCAGATGTGCGGGAACGGGATCCGCTGCGTAGGCAAGTATGTCTATGATCACGGCCTGACCGACAAAACAACGCTTAAGATCCTGACGGGAAGCGGAATAAAGACACTTGACCTGACGGTAAAAGACGGGAAAGTCAGTGAAGTGAAAGTGAATATGGGACATCCCGTGTTTATGCCGGCATTAATTCCCGTAAAAAGTTCTCTTAACACGATCATCGGGGAAGAGATCGAGGCGGCCGGCCGGAAATGGCAGATGACGTGCCTTTCCATGGGCAACCCGCACTGTGTTGTCCTTGTGGAAGACCCTGACGCTCTTGACCTGGAAAAGATCGGTCCGGCTTTCGAAAACCATGAACTCTTCCCGGAGAAGATCAATACGGAGTTTATAAAGGTACTTGACAAAAACAATATCCGGATGAGAGTCTGGGAGAGAGGATCAGGCGAGACGATGGCCTGCGGAACAGGCGCGTGCGCGGCGGCGTGCGCGGCAATGATGCTGGGCCTTTGCGGGCGTGTCGTGGAGGTAAAGCTCAACGGCGGTACGCTCCGGATAGAGTGGGATATGGTCAGTGACATCGTTTATATGACGGGACCGGCAGTGACGGTCTTTGAGGGCGAGTATTTTATGCCCGGAGAGGAGTAAGCGTTATGGTCAGAGTAAATCAGGATTATTTAAAACTCCCCGGGAGTTATCTTTTCTCAACGGTCGGCAAAAAAGCAGCCGCTTACCGGCAGGCTCATCCGGACCGCACGGTGATCAGCCTCGGTATCGGAGATGTCACGCTTCCGCTGGCGGATGCCGTGATCAGGGCGCTTCATGACGCTGTCGATGAGATGAGCCGCGCGGAGACATTCCACGGCTATGCGCCTGACCTGGGATATGAATTCCTCCGCAATGTGATCGCACAGAAAGATTTTGCGGACAGAGGCTGTGAGGTCTATCCGGATGAGATCTTTGTTTCCGACGGTGCCAAGTCGGACAGCGCCAATATTCAGGAGATCTTTGAGCCTGAGAGCAGGATCGCCGTGTGCGACCCGGTCTATCCGGTATATGTGGATTCCAATGTGATGGCAGGCAGAACCGGGACTTACGATCCCGAAAAAGGAACCTGGAGCGATGTGATCTATATGCCCTGCACCGCCGAAAACGGATTTGCTCCTGAAATTCCGACCGGGCAGCAGCCTGACCTGATCTATCTTTGCTTCCCGAATAATCCTACCGGGGCAGCCGTCACCAAAGACGTCCTCCAGACATGGGTGGATTACGCAAACAAAACCGGCGCCGTGATTATTTACGACGCAGCCTATGAAGCATACATCAGCCAGGAGAATGTCCCGCATTCGATCTATGAATGCGAAGGTGCCCGTACCTGTGCGATCGAGCTGCGCTCGTTTTCCAAGATCGCCGGCTTTACCGGTACACGCCTCGGTTTTACCGTTATTCCGAAAGACCTGGTCAGAGAAGGACAGAAACCTCACGCACTCTGGGCGAGGCGCCACGGAACGAAATACAACGGAGCTCCCTACATCGTCCAGCGGGCAGGTGAGGCGGTCTATACGCCGGAAGGCCGCTCCCAGGTAATGGAACAGGTGGGCTATTATATGGAAAACGCCGCATTGATCAGGGAAAGCCTGAAAGCAAGCGGCTATACGGTCTACGGCGGAGTGAACGCTCCGTATATCTGGTTAAAGACACCGGGCGGAATGAGCTCGTGGGAGTTCTTTGACTACCTTCTGGAAAATGCCAGTGTGGTGGGAACACCCGGCAGCGGCTTCGGTCCCAGCGGGGAAGGCTATTTCAGGCTGACGGCTTTCGGAAGCAGAGAAAACACGAAAGAAGCACTCGAGCGCATTCGGAGGATGTGACACGCCAAAAAGGCAGGGTTGGCAGGATAATGTTAAGAAGTAAGAAAGGGGAACCGGAATGAAAAAGACCAGATTTTTGGCTCCCGGTCTTCTTGCCGGGCTTATACTGCTTGCTATGGTCTTCCTGGCTGTTCCCGGCAGGGTATATGCCGGAACACAGGAAGAACAGACAGCTTTTGCTTTTTTTGTTGACGAGATGGGACTAAATCCCGCAGCAGCCTGCGGGATCATGGCAAATATAAGTATAGAATCGGGGTTTAAGGCGGATATCACCGGAGGCGGAGGCGCTTACGGAATCTGCCAGTGGATGGGACCGAGAAGGTCGAACCTGGTCACCTTCTGCGAACGAAAAGGCCTGAATTATAAGAACCTCGAAGGACAGCTTAAGTTTTTAGAGAGCGAACTGAAGAGTACTTTTCCGAGTGTTTACAATTATCTGCTCAAAGTACCCAATACCCGCCAGGGAGCTTATGACGCCGGCTATCACTGGTGCTACGATTTTGAGATTCCCGGTGACCGGCACAATGCTTCCGTATCCCGCGGACAGGTGGCCAGGGATACTTTCTGGCCTAAATACGGGGAGACATCCCTGTACCTGACAGCGTCCGACACGGATAAAGGCTTCGAGCTGACATGGAGCGGATTTCCCGGAAAATCGTGTACGGTCTTCCGCTCGGATCACGGCGTAAACAAGTACGCGAGAATCGGTGCCGCAACAAGCGGGACTTATACGGATGGCACCGTCAGCGCCGGAAAAAATACGACTATATGGTCTGCCCGACTTCTCATGCGCAGAAGCAGGATGTGAGGTCAAACATCCTGACCGTCTATCACAGGTTCTTCCTGACCGATCCGTCCTGTTCCATCACGCTCGGGGCGGTAAGCTGCGTGTATAACGGCCGTTACAGAAGACCGTCCGTGACGATCAGGTTCGGGGATAAGACACTTAAAGAAAATACGCATTTCCAGGTGACCTGCACGAATAACAAGGATGCCGGAACGGCAACCATGGAGATCACGGGAAAAGGCTACTGCACGGGAACGGTAAAGAAGCACTATACCATCAAAAAAGCTCCCCGGGTGATCACCGCAAGTGATTTTACGCTTCCGGTGAGCAATGATATCGTAAATATACCGGTCAGCGTGACCGGAGAAGGAACCGTATCATGCACTTCATCCGTTTATGCGGTGGCATATGCGCGGGGAGTAAAGATCGTCGCTAAAAAGCCCGGTATTTCCTATATCCGGATCAAAGCGGCGGGGACGAAGAATTACAAGGCGGCTTCAAAGACGATCAAATTGACGGTAGTGCCGCCTGCCCCGGTCATTATCAGGGGCAAAAAAGCATTGACGAAAGACGGCAGGCTGAATGTGGGCATCTTCTGGAGAGCAAGAGGCAGCCGCAGCGGCTATGTGCTTAAATACAAAGCCGGAAGGACCATCCGCCGGGTACTGATCACGGACCCGTATAAAGCATCCTGGCTGGTCCGGTCGCTTCCGAAGGGATACCGTTGGTCGTTCCAGATCTGTTCCTATAAGATTCTGGGCGGAAAACGCTGCTACGGTCCATGGAGCAATGTGTGGACAACGCCGGCATAAATTGAGCAGCTGACGATTAACAGATAAACAGGGGGATCAGGATGAAGGACAGATTTGCCCGGATCCGGGCAGCGCTGATATGGATCATCGCTGCAGCCGCACTGACCGGCTGCAGCCGGTCGGCCATCAATTACCAGATCGCGGAGAGCATCGGGACGGTCGGACTGTATGAGAACAACGAGCCGGTGGAATCCCCCCAGATGAAAGCGGAGCGTGAACAGAAAGAGATCGCCGAATCCGAGGAATCCCAGTTCCAGGAACAGCTGGATACAGCCCAGGCAATGGCAGACGGATATTTCTACGAAGAAGCGGTCAAATATCTGGAACAGATCGAGCCCATGGAGAACACCCGGGAACGGCTTACGCAGATGATCGATACATACACTGCCGCACAGGAAGCCCTGACTCTTTATGAGGGGGATGTCACGCATCTTTGTTTTCCGATACTGATCGAAGACTCCGGGCGGGCTTTCGACGGGGACGACTATTCTTACAATTATGCGTCAACGATGATCACCACCCGGGAGTTTAAAGGAATCCTCGAATCACTTTATGCGAACGGATATATCCTGGTAGATATTGCGGATGTGGCCGCCAAAACGACAGACGCCAGGGGAATCACCATCATGGAGAAATGCCCCCTGAAGCTTCCCGCCGGAAAGAAGCCGGTGATCATTTCCCAGGATAACCTAAATTATGCCTCCATACGGAACGGAGACGGAATCGCTACGGCCCTGACCCTGGAGGAAGGTGAGGTCAAAGCCCGCTATACCGATGAAGAAGGTCACGACTTAAACGGTGATTACGACCTGATTCCGATCCTGAACAGCTTTGTAAGAGAACATCCGGACTTCTCATGGAGAGGAGCAAAAGGAATCGTATCCGTCTCCGGCTCGGAGGGTGTGTTCGGTTATAACCTTGAGAGCACTCTCGGAAACAATGCCCAGCAGAACAAGGATACTGTCAGCCAGATCGCACAGGCGCTTACGTCAGACGGATGGAAGATCGCCTGCGCCGGCTATAAACATGCCTATATGAATGAGATGTCGACCGAACAGCTTGAAAGTGACATCGATGACTGGTTCAGCCAGGTGGGTGAACTGACCGGTGGGACAAATATTCTGTTTTATCCCTATGGCGGAGAGGTGGAGTATCCGAGCGCACAGCTTACCAGTCTGCTGGATAAAGGGTTTGAATACCTGTGCGGACTTTGGACCGACCAGGATTTCCTGGAAGTCAATGAAGACTATACAAGACAGACCAGGCGTTTTGTGGACGGATACACGCTCGAATATGCACCGAATTATTTTACTTCTTTCTTCAGCGCCTCGTCCGTCATTGATCCGGACAGGTAAGCAGGTTTGGGACTGCAGCCGCTTTCGGGAGGAAAAACAAAAAGGGGTATTTTGCTTAATACCGAAAGTGTGGTACAATAATAAGACTGAGTAATTGATAAGGGGAGTTTTTATCTGATTAAGAGGGGAGTGCTGACAGATGAATTCGTTCAGAGAGTGGTTGTCTGATAATCTGAGATATCTTCTGCTGCTTTTCGGGATGGCAGCCGGTGTGCTGCTGATCATCCTGGGAGTCAGGACCTATAAGGTCCTTGAGATGCAGCGCGCCGGAAGGACGGTGAATGCATCACAGGTGCAGACGGGCAGCGAGACAAGACTCGGAGGAACCAATACAGCGCCGGCCGGCAATGGCGGCTCAGAAGAAGCTGCAGCAGGAACGCTGGCTGAAGAGGGAACTGAAACGGTCGAAGAAGATCTGTTCGAGACGGAGACCGAGACCGAAACAGAAACCGAGAGCGAGACGGAAACCGAAGTCAGGACAGAGGCACAGACACCGGCTCAGACTGAGGTCGAAACCGAAACGGAAACCGAAACTGCAGTCGAGACGGAAACTGAGACACAGGTTCAGACCGAAGTTGAGACCGAAACGGAGACTGAAACCGAAACGGAGACTGAAGCCGGGACGCAGGCAGAGACTGAAACGGAAACTGAGACGGAAACCGAAACTGCAGTCGAGACGGAAGCTGAGACACAGGTTCAGACTGAAATCGAGACAGAGACAGAGACCGAAACGGCACTCTCAGCGGAAGCAGGGACCGAGAAGGAAACCGAGAAACGGTTTAACGGAAATGTGGTTATTTCATCGACTTCAGGGGAAGTGCTGAACCCTCAGACGGAGACCGAAACGGAGACGGAAACGGAAACAGAGACTGAAGTGCAGACACAGGCCCAGACCGAGACGGAGAAGGTGACCGAGGCGCAGACACAGGCCCAAACCGAGACGGAGACTGAGACAGAAGGCAAGCCTCAGCTGAGAATCGTCTATGTCAACCAGGAGAGCGAAAAGCCTTCAGTTCAGGAGTCCGAGAAGGAGACGGAAGCTGATACCTACGTTGATATCGAGACACTTGTAGAACAGGGCGTGGTCGAAGGACTTGAAAGAGACCCCGATTCGGAAAGCCCGACTGCTTTTGAAGAAACGATCGACAAAAACAAGACGGCTTACCTCAGAGATGAGGAATCTTATCTGGCATCGACGGATCTCGAAGCCGGAAGCGCCGGTGCTGCGGGGCTTGAGGCGGCACTGAACAAGCTGGAGGATGAAAAGAATAAAGCGCAGGAAGAATCACCGGAAACGCCGTCTACTGAAAACGAGGCAGAACTGGCACCCGAGCCGGCTGACCTGCCTCTTCCGGTTCCGGTCCCGGTTGAGACGGAAGCTCCCGTTGTGCTGGAGATCGATACGCTCAAACCCATGACACCGGTCACCAAATACGCTGATACGATGATGAACATCCGTACCCAGCCGGATACAGAGAGTGAGATTCTTACTTCCGTAGATACGGGAACCGAGCTGACGGTCAATGGTGAGACTGACAACTGGTACAGAGTCATGTATAATCAGCAGGTCGGTTTTGCGGCCAAGAGTGTGGTGACGGATGAGTATACCCCGATTTACGGGGAACTGGCCAGCACCTGCTATTTCCGCTCCGATGCTGATTACGGCGACAATATCATCGGAGAGTACTACGGCGGAACGCCGCTGGAGGTCCTTCAGGACCTTGGCGGTTGGACAAAAGTCAGGATAGACGGTATGGACGGATACGTAGGATCGAAGTTTGTCACTGTCTATTAAGAGAACGGACTGAAAGGGTCTGTCATCATATCCCCGAAACTGAAAACACCTCAAGGTTCTTTTGAACCTTGAGGTGTTTTTTGTGTGTTTATAAGTCTGATGCAGTCACAGGAGTGAGAGCAGCGGGATGGAGAATACCGAGATCACGGTAGAAAGCAGGATGATTTTGCTGGCCTCGTTTCCACGGCCGGCAAATTCCTGGGCCAGCATGCCGCCGATCGTGGCAGCCGGCATGGAGATCATCAGGGTAAAGATCACATAAACATCTTTATGGAAGGGCAGCAGCCTGAAGATCAGAATACCGGCAGCGGGAAGGAGCAGCATCCTGAAGAAAAGAAAGATGTAGGTATCCTTGTCAAAAAGCAGCTCTTTCAGGTTAGACTGCGCGAGCGAGATGCCGATCACGATCATGGAGAGCGGGATGGCACAATCGCCCATGTAGGTGCAGAATGATACGACAGGGGCGGGGAATTTTACCCTGGCCAGGAAGCAGATGACGGCGATAACGCAGATCACCAGTCCGGAATTGACCATCAGGACAGGGGAAAAACTCCTTTTATTCGGGCTCATGCCCATAGCCAGCCAGATGCCGTAGGTATAGGCAAGAATATTGAAGATCAGAAGATAGATCACAACATAGATAATGTATTCGGGTCCATAGACAGCACGGACAATGGGAATTCCCATGAAACCGAGATTGCCGAAAGTGGTCAGCAGGATATAGATGTTTCCGCTGCGCCGGTCATATCTCCTGATTTTGCAGAAAAGGTGAGATCCCAGAATGATGAAGATAAAGTACAAAGAAGCCAGAAGCAGATCCTGCCCGAGCAGATTTCCTGCGTTGGCGGGACGGTCACCCAGAACAGAAGAGAGGATCAGCATCGGATTGAACAGTTTTACGATCAGGGTCGTCAGCTTGTTGCCGCCCTGCCGGTCGATCCACTTCATCCGGTAAGCCCAGAAACCTGTGATCATCATGGCAAATAAGACTAACATCTGCTGCAGTAAAAGATAAGCTCTCATGAAAACCTCTCTATTTTCGATCCGGAAGATCTGATTTTGTCATACGCATATCAGTATATTCGTTTCATTCTTTATATACAAGCCACATTTTACGGGAGAAGAGCTGCCGGAACGAATTACGGTGCTTTTTCTTTGTGATTTTTGAATCTGACTTTAGTCAGTTGAGCATGAGATGTGTTTGATTGCAAACATACCCATGCTAAACAAAAAACCGCCCGCTTTGCGGGTGCCGAGTATAGGGTTTAACAAGGATTCACCTTTCGATACAAGAGAGCTGTCCAAGCCACTATTGAGAAAGGAAAGGTGATTTGATGCCGAAGGCTAATAGTTCAGCACATACAAAATGGCTATGCAAGTACCATATAGTCTTCACCCCTAAGTATAGGCGGAAAATAATCTACAATCAATACAAGAAAGATTTGGCAGAGATACTTCATGACCTCTGTGCGTACAAGGGCGTAGAGATTATTGAAGGTCATTTAATGCCGGATCATGTTCATATGTTGGTGAGCATTCCTCACAAAATTAGCGTAGCATCGTTTATGGGATATTTGAAGGGGAAGAGCTCACTGATGATGTTTGACCGGCACGCAAATCAGAACCTGCCGATCCGGCGAAAGTCATTCCCGTTCACGTGCACAGGAAGTGTGTGCGTGTACGGTTTTTTTGTGCCGCAGCGGGCTGCCCCTCTTGACAGTTCTTCCGGGGGTATGGTTAATTAGTGGATGCAGGAATATTCCAGTCTGAAAGGCAGGATCATATATGAACTATAAAATTACGAACGGGCGTCTTCTTGTCCGCAGGGAGGACGCTTACGAGGTTATCAGGGAAGACCTGTTCATCCGGGATAATATCATTTCTTTTATCCCGTTCGGAGCAGGAGAATCTTTTGAGACTGTGGATGCGGAAGATCACCTGGTCATGCCGGGGCTGATCAACATGCATACCCATGCCTACATGACGCTTATGCGCAATTATGCGGATGATGTGCCCTTCCACCGGTGGCTTTTTGACGGAGTCATGCCCGTGGAGGATTCCCTCGATCCGGAGGCGGCCTACTGGACCTCTCTCCTTGCTTTTACGGAGATGATCCGGACGGGGACGACCTGTTTCGTCGACATGCATATGTACTGCCGCCAGTCACCGAAGGCGGCAAAGGAAGCCGGCATGCGTGCGTTTATCGGACGCGGCCTGGTGGGAGAGGATCTGTATAAAGACGGAGCGAAGCGCTTTCAGGAAGCGCTGGATGAAAAGGAAGAATATGAAAGTGACCTGATCCGGTTTGTTCTGTCGCCGCACGCCATCTACAGCTGCTCGGATCTTCTTTTAAGTCAGGTAGAGCAGGAGAGCAAAAAAAGAGGAATGCTCAAGCAGATCCATCTGTCAGAGAGCGTGAAGGAAGTGGAGGACTGCCTTGCGGCGAAAGGAAAGACACCGGTCGCGCTGCTCGATGACCTGGGCTTCCTGGATGAGAATACGATTCTGGCCCATTGCGTGCAGATGAGGGGGGATGACCTGGAACGCATCAAAAAAAGCGGCGCTTCGATCGTGACCAATCCGGCCAGCAATGCCAAGCTCGGGAACGGATTTGCACCGGCAGTGAAAATGATGGACGTGGGCATCAACTTATGTATCGGCACGGACGGCGCCGCGAGCAATAACACGCTGAACATGTTCCGGGAGATGAGCCTGCTGTCGCTTCTGCAGAAGGGGCTTCATTCCGACCCGACCGCGATGAGCGCCGACAAGGTCATAAAAGCGGCCACGGAAAACGCAGCAGCGGCACTCGGAATGCGCGGAAAACTCGGGGTGATCCGGGAAGGAGCCCTGGCGGATCTTATCTTTATCGACCTGAACGAGCCTTCTCTGTTCCCGGACAATAATATCCCGACATCCCTGTGCTACAGTGCAAACGGGACGGAAGTTTCGTCGGTGATGATAAACGGCCGGTTTGTGATGAGGGACAGGCAGATGCTTACGATCGACGTAAAGAACGTCTATGAACATGTGCGCCGGGCCGCACAAAACCATCTTAAGACAGACGGGAGGAAAAGATGAGCAATATCCTGGATGCATCCCTGGCTCCTTCGGGGATCAAAAAGATCGAATGGGTCCGCTCTCATATGAGCGCCCTCTCACAGATAGAAAAGAAGTTTGAGGAAGAACAGCCTTTTAAAGGGCTTCGGATCGCAGTCTCTATTCATCTGGAAGCTAAGACCGCCAATCTGGCGCTTGTCCTTCAAAAAGGCGGCGCTCAGGTATTCCTCACCGGAAGCAATCCGCTTACGACCCAGGATGATGTGGCTGCGGCTGTGGCCTCGATGGGTGTGGAAACGTTTGCCAGGTACGGAGTCTCCCTGTCCGAATATGAACAGCTGCTCACCCAGACACTCGCATGCCATCCTCACCTGATCGTGGATGACGGGGGAGACCTGGTGAGCCTGCTGTGCGGTGACTGCGCCGAATATGCGGATGAACTGTTCGGAGGATGCGAGGAGACGACCACCGGTATCCTGCGCCTTAAGGCCAGGGAACGGGAAGGAATCCTTCCGTGTGCGATGATGGCAGTGAATGACGCGAAAGCAAAGCACTATTATGACAACAAGTATGGGACAGGACAGTCCGTCTGGACAGCTATCATGGATACGACGAACCTGATCACTGCCGGAAAGACCGTGGTCGTGGCCGGATACGGCTGGTGCGGCAAAGGTGTTGCCATGCGGGCTAAAGGTCTGGGAGCCAACGTGATCGTCACGGAGATCGATCCTTTCAAAGCGCTGGATGCGACGATGGACGGGTTCCGGATCATGAAGATGGATGAAGCGGCGAAGATCGGTGACATTTTTGTTACCGTGACGGGCTGCAAAGATGTCATCGTATCCAGGCATTTTGAGATGATGAAGGATAATGTCATCCTGTGCAATGCGGGCCATTTCGACTGCGAAGTCAATGTGGCGCAGCTGAAGGAGATGGCAGTCTCGGTAGAGGAGCGCCGCAAGAATATCGTCGGATATACGCTGGGCGACGGGAGGACCCTGAATGTTCTCGGAGAAGGACGTCTGGTCAACCTGGCCTGCGGAATGGGACATCCCGCCGAGATCATGGACATGTCGTTTGCCGTACAGGCACTTGCGCTCAGATGGCTGACGGAGCACCGGGATGAGCTTGGCAGAAAACTCTACCGGGTACCTGACTCGATCGACGAGGAGATCGGCTGGCATAAACTGGCCGCCATGGGAATGGAGATCGACCGCCTGACGCCGGAGCAGGAAGCTTACCTTAACGGATGGGAATAAAAAACAGGGGACAGCTTTTATAAAGGGCTGTCCCCTGTCAGCGTTATTTGAGAAGTGAGATCTTGGTGATCGGCCAGTAGCGCAGGTACGCTTTGCCGAGGATCTGCTTTCTGGTCACGAACTGGACCGCCTCGGCGTCCGCTTCGCTCAGATCCGCGCCGGCCGCGTCAAAAAGCAGCTGCGCTTCTTTTTTCCAGTAGCGGGCGTCCGCGGAATTGTTCCTGTTGTCTCCGAGCATCAGGTAACAGCCTTCCGGCACCTCAAAGTGTCCGTCCTTATAGACCCGCCATTCTTCTTTCAGATACGGCTCGTCGAGCGGTTCAGTGCTGCCGTTGATGTAGATCTTTCCGTCAACGATATCTACGGTCTCGCCGGGAAGGCCGATCAGGCGCTTGATGTAGTTGGTGTGCCGTATTTTCTTGTTGACTTTGAGAAATTCTTTATACTCGCTGCCTTTGAGCTGTTTTAACGCCAGTTCGTAGACGGGATATTTGAACACGATGATATCTCCGCGGCGGGGTTCGTGGAACAGATACGTCAGCCTTGAACCGAAAAGTCTGTCTCCTGTCATAATGGTATTTTCCATGGACCCGGACGGGACCCTGGCATTGAGAATGATAAACTGTGTCAGGAACAGGGCAATCAGGACAGCAGCGCCGATCGTAACGGCCCAGCTGGCCAGCTCCTGAGCGAAGGTGGGCTTTTCCGTCTTTTCAGTGGGAGATGACTGCTCCCGGTTCGGGTTTTCTTTCTTTTTATTGGCCATGCCGGATTTCCTTTCTGAGCCGGCCTGTACTGGAAAGAAGCATCGGCAGAGCCCCTTCCGGCCGGACGTGAACGATTATATCACAAAACTGCCCATAAAAACATATCTAAACTTGTAAATATTGACAGGTCATGGTATCATTGTATAGGTTATACGTTCTGATATCAGTTATATTGGGAGTATGAATTGAAATTAACGGAGGGTTGATCATGAAAAAAAGAATCGCACTGCTTGCACTGGCTGCTTCAGTATCTGCAATGGTACTTGCAGGCTGCGGCACCAGAGCTCCGGAAGAACCCACTACCGAAGCACAGACCCAGGCCAGGACCGAGTCAGTGACAGAAGCTGCCACTTATGCGGTTGAACCGGCTACCGAGACGGTAGTGATAGAGCTTCCGACGGAAGCACCGGTAGAGACAGAGCCTCAGACAGAGACAATTACAGAAGCCGAGACAGAGATCGAGTTCCCCGATGACTTAACCGCTGATGAAGAGATGGAATATGAGACAGAACTTCCTCAGATCACCGTCTATTACGCAGCAGATGACATTAACGTCCGCTCCACACCGGAGACAGAGAATGGCGACAATATCGTCGGCAGCTTCCAGAAGGGCGATGAGGTCAATGTAGTCGCGGTAACACCTCACTGGTACAGGATAGCAGTGGATGACTGGGAAGGTTATGTATACGAGAAGGGATTGTCGGAAGGAGAAGTAGCTCCGATGACAGCCGAGGAGCGTGACGCGGCGGCAAACGCCGAGGCTGAGCAGATCGCACAGAACCCGGCACCGGCAGCAGCCGAGGATGTTTCTTCATTCGCCGACTCTTTCACTGTCGTAACAGCCGGTGACTGCAATGTCAGGGCAAATGCCAACCAGCAGGCCAATATCATCGGAACACTTAATGCAGATACGACCGTTACCGCGATCGGAGAAGCGGGAGACTGGTATCTGGTCAGGCTCGATGACGGCACGGAAGGCTACATCAATAAAAACCTGACGAAATAATCAGATTTAGAAGAAACGGCTTAAGCGGACTCAGAAAACAGGCGGTGCCTGTTTTCTGGGTATCTTTATATAAAGAGGGAGCCTGCCCGGGAAGACAGGCTGTTCTTTTGCGCCGCCGTTTTAAATTACGGGGTTGGATTAACAAGGGGTTTCAAACCAGGGAGGATGTCAGTATGAAAGGGAAAGCAGGGCATATAGTGCTGCTGGCGGCCTGCGCTGCGGCGGCATTGTCTTTGTCCGGCTGTGGACAGCGTGTTATAGATCAGACGGAAGCCAAAATAGAAGTAAAAACGACGGAGGCTGTCACGGAGGCAGTCGTTCCGGTGACGGAAGCGGAGACTCAGCCGCAGACTGAGCCGCCGAAACTGATCACATCCGTCGATTATACTTCCAAAGACGGTTCCGTTAAGATCACATTGCCGGACAACACCTGGAAAGTGACACAGGATGCGGATGAGATGAGAGTATTTCAGTCCGGCAACGATGCGATCATCAATATCGTTCATGCGGACAACCAGACGGCCATGAAGAGCCTGAACGTCATGACATCCAAAGAAGACCTGGATGCATCGCTCAAGAAGCAGTATCAGGAAGAGAATGCTTACGAGATCGAGGATTATGTAAACGCGACCATGGAAGACATCGGCGTTTACAGGTATACCGTGAAATACAATGCCGCTGCACGCATGTGGGCTTATGCGGTGACGAACGCGGTCATCGACGGGGAAGACGAAGCCTATGTCGTTACCGGAACCGTCACGGAAGATAATAAGACTCTGCTTGAAGCGGTTAAGAAGGCAGTGGAGAGCTTCCGTGTCCTCAATGACGATACCCTGCGCAAGGTAACGGGTGAAGTGATCACCGGAACACCGCAGGTCACTTCCGAAGCGGTCCAGACCGGTACATTGTCTGCCGAAGAAATGGACACGCTGCAGGAATACGGAGCGGAGGGGACGCTGGTGACCAACGATTCGGTGAATGTCCGGCTGTCTCCGGGAACGGATGCGGGTGTTATGACGACACTGGATAAAGGTGCTTCGGTTTCGGTCACCGGTGAAACGAAAAACTGGTTCAAAGTCGTGATCAACGGAAATACCGGTTATATCCGGAAAGATTTCCTGATTTATCCTGACGCGGCAGCATCCGGTACTGACAACAATAATAACGGGCAGACGGAAGCCGCCGGCCAGGCAGCTGCCGGAAACGGAACTTCTTCCACGATGGTTGCGACATCGGATGTGAATATACGGAATGCGCCGGGTACCGATTCGGATGTGATCGGGGTCTTAACCACCGGACAGACCGTTACCGTGACCGGGGAGTCTGACAACTGGTATATCGTCTCCGTTGACGGCAATACGGGCTATGTTTCCAAGTCATATATGAACAGTGCCCCGGCCTCATCGGCATCCGGGGACCAGCAGCCTGAAAGCACGGCGCAGCAGACCGGCCAGGGAGAGTCGGAAGCAGCCGCGGGAAGCACTGATGCGAACGCTCCGGCAGCCAACACAAATACGCCGGCTGCAGATACCGGCATTTCATCCGTGGGCGGCACCGTTATCTCCAGCTCGATCGATACGATCACGATCCAGGCGGATGACGGTTCCACAAAAACGATTTATTACGGGGATGCCGGATTGAATACCGCGGACGGAATCTACGAGGGCGTATATGTTGAAGTGTCGCTTGATCCGAGCCAGGCAAATTCTGATGACGGCACACTCTATGCCACAAATCTGACAGGTTACTGATACCGGATGAAGTATCGGGAGAGGACATTGCGTGGATTATAAACTTGACTCACATATGCATACTGTTGCCAGCGGCCATGCCTACAACACCATCATGGAGATGGCGAAGGCGGCCGCTGATAAAAAGCTGGAGCTGATCGCGGTCACGGAGCATTCCGTAAATATGCCGGGAACGTGCCAGCTTTTCTATTTCATGAACCTGAAAATGGTGCCCCGACAGCTGTTCGGCATCGAGGTCCTTCAGGGAGTGGAGCTGAATATCACGGACTATAAGGGCAGCACTGACCTGCCCATGGAGATCCAGAAAAAACTGGATGTCTGCATTGCAAGCCTGCACCTTCCCTGCATCACGCCCGGCAGCATGAAGGAAAACACCGCCGCGCTGCTTGGGGTCATGGAGAATCCCTGCGTCAGCATCATCGGACATCCCGATGACGGCAGGTATCCGGTCGATTACAGGGAGCTGGCCAGGGCAGCAGCCGAAAGACGCATCCTGCTCGAGGTCAACAACCATTCTCTCGATCCCGTCAGTTCGAGAACGGGAGCCAGGGAAAACCTCGCGGTGATGCTGAAATGGTGCGAGACGTTCGGAACTTATGTTATTTTAAACAGTGACGCTCATTGGTGCGGGGATATCGGGGACCGAAGGTTTTCCGGGCCGCTTCTGGAAGAGATGTGTTTTCCTGAGGAACTGGTGGTGAACCGGGATGTGGCTTTGTACCGTTCATTTCTGAAGTGATGTTTATTTCACGTCTTTACATTAACACGTCAGAGTGTTAAAATACTGTTAATGGTTTTTCTAAAAGCCAACAACAGCGGAGGTGAGTGAATGAGCAAAAACATCAACACAGATGCGGTGAACGGGTTTTTCGAGGCGATTCTGACATTGCAGGACAAAGATGAGTGCTTTCGTTTCTTTGAGGATGTGTGCACGATAAACGAGCTGCTGTCCATTTCCCAGCGCTTTGAGGTGGCCAGGATGCTGACTGCGGACTGTACTTATCTGGATATCGCTGAGAAGACAGGGGCTTCCACTGCGACGATCAGCCGTGTAAACCGATCTCTGCAGTATGGGAAGGACGGTTATGCACTGGTGTTTGGCAGAATGGAAAAACCGCCCTATGATTCTTCAAGAAAAAGCGAAAAATAAAGAGATCATTTTTTTGACGGAGTATCGTTCGAAAGACCGGATACTTCGTCAATCATTTTTTCTACGATTCTTTTTTTGAGATAGATATCAATACTGAGGAAGCAGATCATTGCAAAATACTGCAGCATAGGCCGGTCTTCGGGACCGGCTTCTTTAAAGCAATCGAGCGCGCGGGCAGTAAAAGCTTCTATATCTTGAGAAACATAGCCGACATTATCGGCTCCCGCCTCTGAGATGGTCCGGTAGATTTCGCAGATGTCGGGCCCTTTCTGGCTGCCGAAGAACTGTGCCGAGAGAGGCTGCAGGAGAAAACGGATATCCTGCATGGACAGGAAACCTTTAAAATAATAGATGAAGAGCATCAGAATGAGGTGCTCTCTGGAATACTTCTTCTTCTCCGGCGGGGGAAGAAGTTTATTTTTTGCATAATTGTTGATCATGGTCTTGGTCAGCACCTTGTCCGTCTCATTTCTCCTGGCTCCGCCAAGGTGAGAATCCATAAAGGTAGTGACCTGGTCCATATACAGATCTATATCCGGAATATCATCGGCTTTGAGATCCGGAAGGATGCTTTCCATCTGGGATGATGAGAGCAGTTTGCTCATCAGTTCATTAAGATCCGGGTAATCTTCCCGGGAAATATCTGTTTTTTTCATGGTTTCTGGTCTCCTCTTTTCCGTATTATATGGTTTTCAAAACCATGTGACAAGGGTTTTTTGATCTGATTGACCTGCCCACGGTAATCAGGTAAAATAACGAAAGGCGTTTCCGGGAGAGGAACAGATCGGAGAGAAAGAATGCGTGTGATGGAGTTTAAGATGGAAAGAGAAGGGCTGGTAAAGCCCGGAGACCCGATCCATGTTTCGGAGGGAGTCCTGCCCTCAAGCTGGTATTATACGATCGAACCGGCGGTCGCCATGTCCGCAAACTATACGTTCCGGCAGCGGCTGAAAGTCTTTGACGGAGTCGTGCGGGAGGTGCGTACGGATGCGAGCGGCTATACCGTTTTTGCAGAATTTGATGAATAGAACAGAGGTTTTTTGAAATATGAATGTACTGGAAGGTTTGAATCCGCAGCAGCAGGAGGCTGTGGAGCATTATGAGGGTCCCCTGCTTATCCTGGCGGGAGCCGGATCCGGAAAG
This sequence comes from Porcincola sp., assembly GCA_045118075.1. Classification (GTDB taxonomy): domain Bacteria; phylum Bacillota; class Clostridia; order Lachnospirales; family Lachnospiraceae; genus Merdiplasma. Next base: position 30,288 of record JBGUOI010000200.1, read on the forward strand.
ACCAGGGTCCTGACGAACAGGATCGCCTGGCTGATCAACGAGAAGGATGTCAGTCCGTGGAATATACTGGCGATCACTTTCACCAACAAAGCCGCCGGAGAAATGCGTCAGCGGGTCAATGACCTGGTCGGTTTCGGCGCTGAGAGCATCTGGGTCGCTACATTTCACAGTACCTGCGGACGCATTCTGCGCAGGTACATCGACCGGCTGGGGTATGACAGCCATTTTTCGATCTATGACACCGATGACCAGAAGTCATTGATGAAGGAACTTTGCAAGTCGATGGAGATCAATACCCAGATGCTTAAGGAGAAGCGGGTCCTGGCAGCGATCTCCGGCGCCAAAAATGAGCTGATCGGGCCGGAAGAGTATGCGGCCGGGGCAGGCGGAGATTTCCTCACCTCAAAGATCGCCTCATTATACAGCGCTTACCAGAAAGAACTGAAAAAGCGCAATGCCATCGACTTTGATGATATGCTGATGCTTACCGTTGAACTGTTCGAGAAGAATGAGGATGTTCTGGAACAGTATCGCGACAGGTTCCGCTTTATCCTGGTGGATGAATACCAGGACACCAATACGGCTCAGTTTAAACTGATCAGCCAGCTGGCGGGCCGGGACGGCAACCTGTGCGTAGTGGGTGACGACGATCAGTCGATCTACAGCTTCCGCGGCGCCAATATAAGCAACATACTGAACTTTGAAAAGATCTGGCCGCAGACGAAAGTGATCCGTCTTGAGCAGAATTACCGATCCACCACGAATATCCTCGAAGCGGCCAACCATGTCATCGCGAACAACCGCTCCAGGAAGAAAAAGACACTGTGGACCGAGAATGAGAACGGTCCGCTGATCCATGTGCGGGAATTTGACACGGCTTTTAATGAGGCTGATTTTACGGCTTCACAGATCGCCTCTTTAGTGAGCCGGAAGGAAGCCTCCTACAGTGATTTTGCCATCCTTTACCGGACAAATGCACAGTCCAGGCTTCTGGAAGAAAAACTGCTGATGAGAGGCATCCCGTACCGCCTGATCGGAGGAGTCAACTTCTATGCGAGGCGTGAGATCAAGGATCTGCTCTCATACATGAGGGTGATCGATAATACAAGCGATGACCTGGCCATCCGGCGTGTGATCAATGTTCCCAAGAGAGGGATCGGCACCACTACCATCAATAAGGTTGCCGGCTACGCGGCGGTAAACGGGCTGAGCTTTTATGAAGCCCTGACCAGGGGAGCACAGATTCCCGGACTGGGAAGAAGCGCTTCAAAGACGGATGCGTTCGTCACATTTCTGCAGGCGCTTCGTGCGAAGGCGCAGCTGCTGACGGTAAGAAAACTGCTCGAGGAGATCATTGAGCAGACGGGTTATATCAGGGAACTTCAAAGCGAGGGGACCGACGAAGCCAGAGAGAGGATCGGAAACATTGAAGAACTGATCACGAAGGCCGCTGCTTTTGAGGAGACGGCTGCGGATCCGTCTCTGTCAGCGTTTCTTGAGGAAGTCTCTTTGGTGGCTGACATCGACGAGATGGATGAGGCGGAGAGCAGGGTAGTCCTGATGACGCTTCACAGCGCCAAGGGCCTGGAATTCCCCAGGGTGTTCATGACCGGAATGGAGGAGGATATCTTTCCGAGCAGCATGAGCCTGATGGAAGAGGATCCTCAGCGCGCCGTCGAGGAAGAGCGCAGACTCTGCTATGTGGGAATCACCAGGGCCATGCGGGAACTGACCATGACCTGGGCGCGTTCGCGGATGCTCCGCGGTGAGACCAGGTACCATGAACGCTCGCGTTTCCTGGGAGAACTCCCCGCCGACCTGGTCGACGGGCAGGAACGGGAGGTAAAAGCGGTCAGGCCTTCGCCTGCTTCGTCGTCTTCCTATGCCTCTTCAAACAGCCAAAAGACGTTCCGGTTCGACAAACCTTTCCGCCGGGAACCGGTCAAAGCCGTTAAAGCGGACTCACTCGAATATGCAGAAGGGGACAAAGTCAGCCATATCAAATTCGGCACCGGAACCGTGCTCGGGATCGTCGACGGAGGCAAGGACTACGAAGTGACCGTGGATTTTGAAAAATACGGTGTCAAGAAAATGTTTGCCGGATTTGCCCGGCTGAAAAAAATATAAATCGGGAATTATGACTGGCATATCCGGCGCCGATATGCTATACTTTTGTAAGATCGTTGAATCTCTATGAAAGGATGTGTGACCATATGATCAGGGTAGAAGATCTTCTTTCGGTCCTTAAGAGCCAGGATCGCGAAAAAACAAAAAACAGAGTACTGTGGATATTGGCTATTATCGGCATCGTAGCAGCAGTAGCCGGAATCGCCTATGCTGTATATCGTTACATGACTCCGGATTATCTGGATGATTTCGACGATGACTTTGACGATGATTTCGATGATTTCTTCGAAGATGATGTTGAGGATACTTCGGAAGAAGAGACCGCTGCGGAAGAAGAGACCGCCGAAGCTCCGGCAGATGCCGAGGAAGATCCCGCAGGTGCCTGATAAGGCCAGTTCGCAAAGCGGCGTGAGCCGTGAAATAACAGACTATGACAGGGTGCTGCACTTAAGCGCAGCACCTGTTTTATTTTATGACGATCAGAATTCCCGCGAAGGGCGAATTCTGTTGTTTTGGAGAAATCATGAAAAAAGGACAGATCATCGAAGGATTCGTAGAATGTGTGGATTTTCCGGATAAGGGGATCGTAAAAGCCGGGGACAGACAGATCGTTGTTAAGCATACGGTTCCCGGTCAGAAAGTACGTGCACGAATCACAAAAGCCCGCTCCGGAAGGTGTGAAGCCCTCCTGCTTGAAGTCCTGGAAAAGGCGCCGAACGAGTGCGAGCCGGACTGTCCGCATTTCGGGCGGTGCGGCGGCTGCAGTCTGCGCAATCTCCCTTACACGGAGCAGCTTAAGCTGAAGGAACGCCAGGTGAGGGACCTTCTGGAGAAAGCCTGTCCGGATCCTCATTTTGAAGGCATCAAAGCCAGTCCGCTGGTAAACGGATACCGCAATAAAATGGAATTTTCTTTCGGAGATGAGTACAAAGACGGTCCGCTCTCGCTTGGCCTTCACGCGCGGGGCAGCTTTTATGATATCGTTTTGACCGACCGGTGCCGGATCGTGCATGAGGATTACCGGAAGATTCTGTGTGCCGTGCTATCGTGTGCCCGGGAAAGCGGCCTGCCCTATTACCGGAGAAATTCTCATGCGGGGTATTTCCGGCATCTTCTGATCAGGCGGGCATCCGGGACCGGACAGATTCTGGCTGTTCTGGTGACCAGTTCCCAGGCAGAGGAGAAAGCAGAAAGTGAACTGCTTCAAAAAATGAGCAGCTCCTTAAGATCACTGGAACTGGAAGGAGAGATCGTCGGATTTGCCCACACCGTCAATGACAGGGAAGCGGATGTGATCGACGGCGAAAATACCCGAATGGTCTTCGGCAGGGATCATTTTTACGAAGAACTGTTGGGACTTCGCTTTCTGATCACTCCGTTCAGCTTTTTTCAGAACAATACGCCCGGCGCAGAAATCCTCTATGAGACAGCCAGGGAATATGCCCGGGCTGAAGGAGAGAGAGAGATCTTTGATCTCTACAGCGGGACCGGAACGATCGCGCAGATGATGTCGCCGGCAGCAGCGCATGTAACGGGTGTGGAACTGGTTGAAGAAGCTGTGGAGGCTGCCCGGAAAAACGCAGCCATGAACGGAATCGAAAACTGCAGCTTTATCGCGGGGGATGTGCTCAAAGTTCTGGATACGCTGGAAGAACGTCCCTCCATGATCATCCTTGACCCGCCGCGGGAGGGGATCCACCCGAAGGCGCTGATGAAGATCATCGGCTATCAGGTACCCGAGATCGTGTATATCTCCTGTAAACCGACCAGCCTGGCAAGAGACCTTGAACTTCTGCAGAACGGCGGGTATGTGGTGGAGAGGAGCTGCTGCGTGGACATGTTCTGCGGAACATCCCATGTCGAGACGGTTGTAAAGATGACAAGAAGAACATAACGAATGCGTTGTTTGACGGCGATATGGTCCATGTGGTCATTAAGGCGGAGGAATAAGATTATATAGATGGCACCGGGTAAAGAATACTCGGATTTTATAGCAAGTAAAGGCGGAGCTATGAAAACAGCATGGGTGTTTCTGGCGGCGGCCATGATGCTGACGGCAGAGTGCAGGGCGGAGAATATGACGAAAGAAAAGGAAGCAGTCTATCTGGGGGTAAAGGATTACGGGACGATCGATGCGGACAATAAGGACACGTTCCGTTATCGTTTCCTGATCAATGGGGAAGAGGAGATCTTCTCTATCGATAACGGAGAAAAAGACGAGAAGGGGGATTACGATTATCCCATCCAGAATATCCTGAAAGAAGGGTACTCTTACCGGATCGGGATACGGGAAGATACGGTTGCCGGCGCCCTGGAGAGCAGGGTGGAAGAGCCGCCGTTTGACCCGGTCGTGACCGGAGTGCCCGGAAAAAGGACTCTGGAGAATTTTCTGAAGACGACTCTGATGCCGGTCGGGACGACACTTTACATTTATGGCGGAGGATGGAACTGGCAGGATACGGCCGCTTCCGTCCAGGCGAAGACATTGGGCGTATCTTCGGACTGGGTCCGTTTCTTTGAAGATAACAATGAGACCTTTACCTACAAGAATCAGGATCCGGCGGTGAGTTATTATCCGTTCGGACGGTTCAACGAGTATTACTTTGCGGGTCTGGACTGCTCCGGGTATGTCGGATGGGCGCTTTACAATACATTTGAAACGGAAAACGGCAGGGAAGGGTACGTCGTTTTTGCGAAGGCTTTCGCGAAAATGCTATCTGAAAAAGGATACGGTACGTGGACACGCAGTGTCCCTATCCCGGATGGAAGTAAAGAAAGTGCCATGGCTCCCGGGGATATCATGTGTCTTGACGGACACGTATGGATCAGTCTGGGGACCTGCCGGGACGGAAGCGTGGTGATCGCTCACAGCACCCCATCCTTAAGCAGGGCGGGACAGCCCGGGGGAGGCGTCCAGATCGGAGCCGTCGGATGGAGCACGGACTGTGAAGCATACCGGCTCGCCGACCACTATATGGCCGCCTTTTATCCGGAGTGGTCACGGCGCTACGGCACTGCTCTCAAAGATCCCGGGGATTATTTTGCGTTCAGCTCGGATATAGCCGGAAAGTTCTCATGGGATGTATCGGGCAAAAACGACGGACTGACCGATCCCGATCATGTTAAGGAGATGCGGCCGGAACAGCTGCTGGAAAAGCTGTTTTCCTGATATTCCTTCAAAAGAGCCGTGAATGGCATTGTTTAGGGCAGGCAAAACCGCCTTTACTTTCATGGGAAGATAATGATATAGTAAACAGGATGATTTTTCATCGAACGATATACTTAAGAGAAGAGGATTTTTACGATGAGCACGGAGAATAAACAGATCATACTGACTGCCGATCGTCCGACGGGACGACTTCATCTCGGCCACTATGTCGGTTCATTAAAGCGCCGCGTCGAGCTTCAGAATTCCGGGAAGTTTGACCAGATCAACATCATGATCGCCGATGACCAGGCCCTCACGGACAACGCCGATGATCCCGGAAAGATCAGGGACAACATCATCAACGTGGTCCTGGATTACCTGTCAGTGGGAATCGATCCGGCACTCACCACGATCTGCGTACAGTCCGCTCTGCCCGCGCTGCATGCGCTGACATTCTATTACCTGAACCTGGTAACGACAGCGCGCCTTTCGCGCAATCCTACCGTCAAGGCGGAGATCCAGATGCGCGGTTTTGCCGATGAGGGACTCCCGGCCGGCTTTTTCACTTATCCTGTTTCACAGGCGGCTGACATTACAGCTTTTGACGCCACCGTCGTTCCTGTCGGAGAGGATCAGCTTCCGATGCTCGAACAGACGCGGGAGATCGTTGAAAAATTCAACCGGATCTATGGTCCGACACTGGTCCTTCCCGAGGCGATGATCCCGGAGAATGAGACCCAGCGCCGCCTTCCCGGTGTGGACGGCAAGGCCAAAATGAGCAAGTCTCTCGGAAACTGCATCTACCTGTCCGATACGCCCAAGACGGTCAAGCAGCAGGTAAACGGAAAGATGTTCACGGATCCGCAGCATCTTCGGATCGAAGATCCCGGTCATATCGAAGGAAATGTGGTCTTTACCTACCTGGATGCCCTGAGCACGGATGAGCATTTTGAGCGGTATCTGCCCGAGTATGCAAACCTTGAGGAGATGAAGGAACATTACCGCCGCGGCGGCCTCGGTGACGGTAAGTGCAAGAAATTCCTGATCCAGGTGCTGGATGAGATTCTTGACCCGATCCGCACCGAGCGGGCGAAATGGGAGAAGGATATCGATGCGGTCTATGATATTCTGGTGGAAGGCACCGCGAAGGCCCGCGAAGTGACGAACGCGACGCTGGCCAGAGTCGAAAAGGCCATGCGCATCGATTATTTCGCTGACCGCAGCGTCGTCAAAGAGTGGGAAGCCCTGCTTAAGAACGCGAAGCTTTGACTTTGCATGGCCGGGCATGATATAATCACAAAGGTATAAAAAGGACGGCAGGAAGCTGTCTTTCGGGCTTACGGAAAGCCCGTATAAGAGTTTTTTGTATATAATCGGACTGCATACTGAAGGAGGTATGCGCATTCCCCGGAGGGAACGCTGTATGCCTTCTTTTTTTGTTTGCGTTTTTCCGGAACGGAGAAAAGAGATGAACAGTGATATCAGAAAACTGCTGGAGAGTGTGAAAAACGGGGAAGTCTCCGTGGATGAGGCGCTGCTGGCGATCAAAAAGCAGCCCTTTGAGGATATAGGGTTCGCTAAAGTGGACCTTCACCGGAATATTCGGCAAGGCGCAGCCGAGGTGATCTACGGAGCGGGAAAAACAGTCCCCCAGATTCTGGGAATCATCCGGAGTATGAAGCGCAGCGGCCAGAAGACGATCCTGATCACACGGCTTGATGAAGAAAAAGCCGGTGAACTGTCCCGCGAATGTGAGATCGACTATCACCCGGAAGCGAGGGCAGCGGTCATCGGTCCGATGCCCGGGCCGGACGGTCTTGGAAAGATCGTCGTGGCGACCGGGGGAACTTCCGATATCCCTGTGGCAGAGGAAGCAGCGCTGACAGCCGAAGTACACGGCAATGAAGTCATCAGGTTATACGATGTCGGCGTCGCCGGGCTGCACAGGCTTCTCTCGCACATGGACGAGATCATGACCGCTTCGGTGATCATCGCGATCGCGGGGATGGAAGGCGCGCTTGCGAGTGTGATCGCGGGCCTTGCCGACTGTCCGGTCATCGCCGTTCCGACGAGTGTCGGATACGGAGCTTCGTTCGGGGGGCTTTCAGCACTGCTTTCCATGCTCAACTCCTGTGCCAGCGGGGTATGCACCGTCAATATCGACAACGGATTCGGCGCAGGTTACCTGGCAAGTATGATCAATCACAAGAGGGCTTAAGACCATGAAGACACTGTATGTAGAATGTAAAATGGGCGCGGCAGGCGATATGCTGACGGCAGCTCTCGCAGAGCTTTTGCCGGATGCGGACGCTTTCGTGCAGGAGATGAACGCATTGGGACTTCCCGGAGTTTCTTTCTCGCTGGAGAAAACATCCAAATGCGGGATCACGGGGACACATGCCGCAGTCCTGGTGAACGGCGAGGAGGAAGAGAGCCTGGATCATCACCATCATGAGCACGAGGATCATGAACATCATCATGACCATGAGCATGGCCATACGCATGCCCACAGCTCCCTGGAGGATATCCGCCATATCGTGAATGATCACCTGGCGGTATCCGATAAGGTAAAAAAAGACATTATGGCGGTCTATGAGCTGATTGCCGAGGCAGAGAGCCATGCCCACTCTGTTCCGGTCACGCAGATCCATTTCCACGAGGTGGGGACGATGGATGCCGTAGCGGATGTGACGGCGGTCTGTCTGCTGATGGAAAAGCTCTCACCGGATAAGGTGATCGCCTCTCCGGTCCATGTCGGAAGCGGGCAGGTAAGATGTGCCCACGGAATCCTTCCGGTTCCGGCTCCGGCCACTGCCTATATACTCAAAGGCGTTCCATTCTATGGCGGGGATGTATTGGGCGAGCTGTGCACGCCCACAGGAGCAGCCCTTCTGAAATATTTTGCAGCCGAGTTCGGCCCCATGCCGGTAATGAACGTGCAAGCGATCGGATACGGGATGGGAAAGAAGGACTTTAAAGCGGCAAACTGCGTACGAGTCTTCCTGGGAGAGTCCGCCGAAACGGCAGAAGAAGTCTATGAACTCTCCTGCAATATTGATGATATGACAGGAGAAAAAATGGCTTACGCGATGGAGATGATCTCACGCGCGGGAGCGCTGGATGTCTACACGGTCCCGATCGGCATGAAAAAGAACCGTCCGGGGATCTGGCTTCGCGCAATGTGCCGTGAGCAGCAGAAAGAGGAGATCATCAAAGCGATCTTCCGACACACGACGACGATCGGAATTCGTGAGCAGCGGTTTGAGCGTCATGTGCTTCGCCGCGAGACGGAGCAGGTGGACACACCCATCGGGGTGATCCGCCGCAAGAACGTGAGCGGCTACGGCGTGAAACGCTCAAAATGGGAATATGAAGATGTGGCGGCAGCGGCTAAAGAGCACGGAATATCCCTGGCGGAAGCGGAGCTGCTGCTGAATAAGCTCGATTGAGGAAAAGGAGGAACTGATTATGCATATGGCAGACGCACTTTTAGCCCCGTCAGTTGCAGCAGTGATGTATGCAGCTTCGGGTACGGCAGCAGGGATCAGCGTATATCGACTGACAAAAGATGATGACACAGCAAAGCTTCCGACGATGGCGGTAACGGCCGCGTTGGTTTTCGCAGGGCAGATGATCAATTATACGATTCCCGGAACGGGTTCATCCGGCCATTTATGCGGCGGCATGCTGCTTTCGGCTCTTCTGGGACCATTTGCGGGATTCCTTTCAATGGTCGTGATTCTTACGATTCAATGTCTGTTCTTCGCGGATGGCGGCTTGATGGCCCTGGGAGCCAACTGTTGGAACATGGCTTTTTACGGGTGCTTTGTCGGATATTTCCTGATCTGGCGCCCGATCATGAGAAGCGGCTGGTTCGGGAAGATGAACAGCAGGGCGGCCGCGAGGACCAAGATCATTATCGCCTCGATCATCGGATGCGTGCTGACACTGCAGCTGGGAGCTTTCAGTGTCGTGCTTGAAACAAGCATCTCCGGAATAACGGAGCTTCCGTTCGGTGCTTTCTGCGGACTGATGCTCCCCATCCATCTGGCGATCGGGCTGGTGGAAGGCATCGTGACAGCTGCGGTTCTGGTATTTGTTTATGAATCCCGTCCGGAACTTATTCAGGAGGCGAGACCCGAAGAGAAAGGGGAGAACCGTCTGCCGCTGGGAACCACGATCGCAATCATAGCACTGATCGCGGCGATCGTCGGCGGGGTCTTCTCTCTGTACGCAAGCTCCAATCCGGACGGTCTGGAGTGGGCGCTGTTTGGCAATGCCGAGGCGGGTTATTCACAGAATATGGCCCTGGATGAGGAGAATTTCGGTGTATCCAGCAAGGCTGCCGATACGGCTGCCTCCATACAGGAGAAGACAGCGTTTCTGCCTGATTATGCGTTCCCGAACAGCGAGAGCGCAGCCGGTACGACGGTCTCGGGACTTGTCGGATCAGCCCTGGTGGCGGCTGCAGCGGTACTGATCTGCATGGCGGGAGGCTTCTTCGGAAGAAGAAAAAAGAAGACAGCATAAGGAGAAGGGTATTGACAGCCCGTTAAGCGATGAGCGATATTAATCAGGCAATCAGGCAGATGAACCGGATGGATGACCTGACGGCGATCGATTCGCCGATCCACAGCCTCCACCCGCTTGGTAAACTGATCACCACCACCATCTATATCATGGTGGTGGTGTCCTTTCATAAATACGACTTCAGCGGGCTGGCGGCCATGATCCTGTATCCGGCGCTCATGTTTGCGCTGAGCACTATTCCGCCCGGAGCCTGCTTTTACCGGATGCGCTATGTGATGCCGCTGGTATGCGCGGTCGGGCTTTTCAATCCGTTTTTCGACAGGACGCCGATGCTTGCACTTGGCCGTCTGACCATCACCGGAGGAATGATCTCCATGGTCACCCTTATGCTCAAGGGGGTGTTGTGCCTGACGGCTTCTTTTCTGCTCGCAGCCACGACATCGGTTGATTCTTTGTGCAGCGCTCTTATGCAGATCCGTCTGCCGCGGATGATCGTTACACTTTTTCTGCTGACTTACCGGTATGTTTTTGTGATGCTCGACGAGGCAGCTGTAATGACGGAGGCATACCGGCTTCGCGCTCCCGGGCAGAAGGGAATCCATTATAAAGCCTGGGGATCATTCCTGGGACAGATGCTTTTGCGGAGCATGGACAGGGCTCAGGAACTGTATGAGAGCATGCTTCTTAGGGGATTTGACGGGACTTTCAATTATGCGCGCCCGAAAAAAGCAGGAATAAAGGATTTTCTTTTTTCCGCTGTGATGATCACGATGTTTTTTGTTTTCCGCTTTAACCGGTTAACCGTCCTTTTGGGCGGCCTGGTGCTGAGAGGTGCCAAATGATCCGTCTGGAACATGTGTCATTCGAATATGAGAGCGGCCGACGGGTCCTGGATGACCTGTCTTTTGAGATAAAGGACGGGGAAGCCGTCGGCCTTGTGGGCGCTAACGGAGCCGGCAAGTCCACGCTCATGCGCTTGATGCTGGGACTTCTTCCGTGCGGGGGCATCACGGTGGATGATCTTCCGGTCAGCAAAAACAACCTCAGGCAGATTCGGAAAAAACTCGGA
>JBGUOI010000201.1:0-5768 GCA_045118075.1 Porcincola sp.
TTTTACCGTCGCCGATGCTTCGGTAAAAAGATCCGGTGTTTCTTCAAAAATCAGCGGCGATCGTTCCCGTCGGCTTAAAGAGCTTGCCGGACAGCTTGCTGATGAAGATTTCGGTATCGTGATCCGGACGGCTGCCGAAAATGCTTCTGATGACGATATCACCAAAGAGGCCGTCCGGCTGAAAAAAAGGCTTAAAGAACTTCTTGACCGAGCCCCTTATGCATCGTGTCCTTCCTGTCTTTATAAGCAGCCGCCCATGTGGCTGATGAGGCTGAACCGTTCGGACATTACTGCGGCAGATGAGATCCTGACGGATGACAAAGAATTGTTCGGGTATCTGAACGAATGGGCTGTTGATGACAAAAAGAAGGCAAAACTTCGCTTTTATGAAAACCGTATGCAGTCCATGCACGATTGTTACCGGCTCGGCAGGGAGCTTTCGAGGGCACTTGATAGGAAAATATGGCTCGATTCTGGCGCTTTTCTTGTGATCGAACCTACCGAGGCGCTGACTGTCATTGATGTCAATTCCGGAAAGGCAACAGGCCGCATTAAAAACAAAGAAAGTGAAGAAGTATTCCTGAAGCTGAACATGGAGGCGGCTAAAGAAGCCGCAGCGCAGCTTCGTCTTCGCAATATCTGCGGAATGATCATCATTGATTTCATCAATATGCGGGAAGAAGCGTCTCGCATGCAGCTGCAGCATTTTCTCCAGAGAGAGCTGGATAAGGATCCGGTCAGGAGCAAGGCTGTGGACTTTACAAAACTAAACCTGATGGAGATCACCAGGCAAAGAAAAGAACTGCCCCTTGGGGCGGTATATCCGGAAAGAACGGGGGAGAAAGACCATGAATTGTAAGGAAAGGCGGTTTTTTGGTTTCATCGCACTGTTTATTATGCTGGCTGTTTTACCGGCTTTTTGCTGCCGCACAGCTGCTTCTGAGACAATGGCTGCGGATGTTTCTCATCCGTCGGAGGTGACCAATGTCCTGCTGATCGGTTCTGATACACGGGAACCCGGTTCTTACGGTAATTCGGATGCAATGGTGATGGTAACGATCAATCACGCCGCCAAAAAGATCTTCCTTGTTTCGTTTATGCGGGACCTGTACGCCGATATACCCGGATACGGCGTTCAGAAAATGAATGCAGCTCATGCGGCCGGAGGAGGAGAACTTCTGAAAGAGACGATCGCGTACAATTATCAGGTGAAAGCCGATAATTATCTTGAAACGGAATTTTCGACGATGGCTGAACTGATCGATCTTCTCGGGGGAATTACGCTTGATCTTGACACGGGAGAGGTAGATGTGGCAAATGCCTACATCGAAGTCATGTGCCAGGAACAAGGCCTTAGTTATGAGGATAACATGATTCGAGGAGAAGGTACGATCGACCTTACGGGGATCCAGGCTGTCGGTTATGCCCGCAACCGTGTTACGGGAAATGACTATGAGCGAACTGCCAGACAGCGAAAAGTCCTTATCCGGATGATCGGGAAACTGAAAGGACTGAATCCGGTCCGGATCATGGATATCGCTGTAACGATCCTGCCGAAACTCCATACGGATCTTGGCCTGACTGACCTGGTCAGCCTCATTTCCCAGGTGCCGGCGGCTTCCGGATATGAACTGGTCACGGACAGAGTCCCGTATGATGACCTGTTTCATTCCGAGAATGAAATTCTGGTTCCGGAAATGGATCAGACGATCAGCCGACTGCTCGATGAGATCTATGAAGGGTGCCGGTAAAATAGTATTTGACACAGGCAGCGTTTTATCTTATTATATTGTGGTATGCCGCACAGAGAGGCTCGAAGTGTATCCTTGCCCGGGATGCCGCCGCATCTGGCGAGTAAAGATTTTAGGAGGTGCCATATGTACGCAATTATTGCAACAGGTGGTAAGCAGTACAAAGTTTCTGAGGGCGATATCATTAACGTGGAAAAGCTCGGTGTTGACGAAGGTGAAAGCGTTACCTTTGACCAGGTGCTTGCGATCAGCGGCGAAGGCCTTAAGGTCGGTGAAGATGTGAGCGGTGCGACCGTAACAGCGACTGTCGTAAAGAATGACAAAGCTAAAAAGGTCATCGTTTACAAGTATAAGAGCAAGACCGGTTATCACAAGAAAGCCGGACACAGACAGCAGTATACGCAGGTCAAGATCGAAAAGATCAACGGTTGATACGATGATCACGGTCACTGTGGAGAGAAAAAATCAGAAGATCACCGGTATAACCGCCAAGGGGCATGCCCTGTATGATGAACCGGGATCGGACATCGTCTGCGCGGCGGTGTCGGCACTGATGATCAACGCAGCCAATTCTCTCGAGCAGCTTACGGATGACGATCTGGTCATAGAAGAAGATCCGGACGAAGGCGGCCGCTTAAGGATCGCCCTGGAAGGAGAAATCTCGAGGGAAGCCGATATTCTGATGCGCTCTCTGCTGCTCGGACTTGAGAGTATTCAGCAGAACTACACGAACAGTTTCCTTACCATAAGGGAACAGGATTGATATCAAAGGTGGTGCATACTATGTTAAAAATGAACCTTCAGATGTTTGCTCATAAAAAGGGCGTAGGTTCCACAAAGAACGGACGTGATTCCGAGTCCAAGAGACTTGGTGCAAAGAGAGCTGACGGCCAGTTTGTCAAAGCAGGAAATATCCTGTACAGACAGCGCGGTACCAAGATCCATCCCGGTGTCAATGTCGGACGCGGCGGCGATGATACTTTATTCGCACTGTGTGACGGAAAAGTCAGATTCGAAAGAAAAGGAAGAGACAAAAAGCAGGTCTCTATCGTTCCGGTGGAAGCGGAATAATCCGGGTAAAGATGATGACTGCCGCTTTCTGAGATCAGCCAAAGGCCGGTCTTGGAGAGTCGGCAGTTTTTCTGTTTATAAAGCTTTATATAACGAGGAGCAGCCTAAATGTTTTCAGATCAGACAAAGATCATTATCCGTTCAGGAAAAGGCGGAGACGGCCATGTCAGTTTCCGCAGGGAAAAATATGTCCCTGACGGAGGACCGGACGGCGGAGACGGCGGCAAGGGAGGAGATGTGATCTTCCAGGTGGATAAAGGCGTCAATACGCTTGCCGATTACCGGTATCACAGGAAATTCAAAGCCATGGACGGTCAGGAAGGCGGCAAGAGACGCTGCCACGGGAAAAACGGAGAGGATATCGTTCTGAGAGTCCCGGAAGGGACCGTCATCCGGGATGCGGCATCCGGCCGCGTCATAGCCGATATGTCGGGAGGGAACGAACGCGTTGTTGTCCTTAAGGGAGGACGCGGCGGAAACGGAAACATGCATTATGCCACAGCTACGATGCAGGCACCGAAATATGCCCAGCCCGGGCAGGATGCAATCGAACTCGAGGTGATACTTGAGCTTAAGATGATAGCGGATGTAGGCCTGATCGGGTTTCCCAATGCCGGAAAATCCACATTCCTGTCCAGAGTTACCAATGCCCGTCCCAGGATCGCCGATTACCCGTTTACTACTTTGACGCCTAACCTGGGAGTGGCCGAGACCGAAACAGGAGAAGGATTCGTGATCGCGGATATTCCCGGGCTGATCGAAGGGGCCAGTGAAGGAGCGGGACTCGGTCACCGCTTTCTGCGTCACATTGAAAGGACAAAACTGTTCATTCATATGGTGGATGTATCCGGACAGGAGGGAAGAGATCCTGTCGATGATGTAAACAAGATCAATGAGGAACTGGCAAAGTATGATTCAAGCCTCATGGATAAGCCTCAGGTCATCGCCGCGAATAAGATCGACGCCGTTTATGTACCGGAAGGAGAGAAAGATCCCGTCAGTACGCTCCGGGAAGTGTTTGAACCGAAGGGATACCCTGTCATCGGCATCAGTGCGGTGACAGGGGAGGGTGTTGACAGGCTGATGCATCTTGTCATGGATATGCTCAGCAAAATGCCCCGGGATATGGTTGTCTTTGAACAGGAATTTGATCCCCATGCAGCTTTTGCCGGAAATGAACTTCCGTTCACCGTGGAGAGATCGGCAGATGATGAACATACCTTTATCGTGGAAGGACCGAGGATCGAGAAAATGCTGGGATATACAAATCTGGAAGCTGAGAAAGGCTTCCGCTTCTTTCAGGATTTTCTCCGGGACACGGGAATTCTTGACCAGCTTGAAGAACTCGGCATCAGGGACGGGGATACCGTCAGGATGTACGGTCTTGCTTTTGACTACTATAAATAGGAATCGGTCTGTAAATAAGGCGTTTCCTATGGTATAATTACGTTTATCAATCGATATCAGCAGGAGTTGATTTATGACAAGCAAACAGAGAGCTTACCTGAAGAGTCTGGCGATGACCATGCCCGGCATCATCCAGATCGGGAAGGCAGCGCTGACTGCCGAAGTAACAGCCGGGGTTGAAGAAGCGCTGGCGGCCCGTGAACTCGTAAAGATCAGTGTGCTGCAAAACTGCACGGAGGATCCGCACGAGATGGCCGTGATATTGGCAGAGCGCACTCACAGCCAGGTCGTTCAGGTCATCGGAAAAAAGATCGTTCTTTACCGGGAAGGAAAAGAAAATAAGAAAAAGATCGTGCTTCCCTGATCTTTGACGGCGGAGGACAAGCCAATGAATGAAATTCGCAGAGTCGGCATCATGGGAGGGACTTTCGATCCGATCCATATAGGACATCTTATTCTCGGAGAGTGTGCTTACGAACAGTTTGACCTCGAAAGTGTTCTCTATATGCCGTCAGGGAATCCTCCTCATAAAAAGGATATGGGTGACCGGGCTTCAAACGAACACCGGATCAGGATGACGCAGCTGGCCATCGCCTCCAATCCGCATTTTGAACTTTCCCTTGAAGAAATGGGAAGGGAAGGTTATATCTATACGAATGAAACGCTTCGGCGGCTGAAAGAGGCGAATCCGGATACGGAATATTATTTTATCATGGGTGCTGATTCGCTGCTTCAGTTCCATGAATGGAAAAACCCGCAGATCATTGCCGATCTGTCAGTGCTTACGGTCGCTGTCCGAAACGACATGACCATGGAGGAACTGAAAGAGCAGGCTGAAAGGGTGAAAGAGCGGTATAATGCGAGGATCTGTCTGATGAATGTTCCGAATATGGAGATCTCATCGACCGAGCTGCGCCGCCGTTTTGCCAGGGGGATGAGCTGCCGGTATTATCTGCCGGACAGTGTGATCTCCTATATAGAAAAAAACCGGATCTACCGGAGTGAAAAGGAAGAGTAACCGACAATATGCCGCAGGACAGCTTAGCCAAGATCGACAGAAAGATCAGAAAAGAACTGGATGACGAGCGTTACCGTCATACCGTTTCCGTTTCCTATACCGCATCAGCTCTGGCCATGTGCTATGAGGAGGATGTCTATTCAGCACGCCTGGCGGGTCTTTTGCATGACTGCGCCAAATGTATTCCCAATGACAAGAAGATCAGGCTGTGTGAACGCTATAAAATTCCTGTCACGGAAACTGAAAGGAAAGCCCCCCAGCTTCTCCATGCCAAACTGGGAGCCTATCTGGCCAAAGTCAGTTACGGCATTACGGATCCGGCTGTGATAGGAGCGATCCGATGGCATACGACCGGAAAGCCGGATATGACAATGCTTGAAAAGATCATTTATATGGCCGATTATATCGAACCGCACCGAAGCAAGGCACCGTCGCTTGAAACGGTGAGATTTGTCGCTTTCCGGGACCTTGACCTGGCTGTCTACCTGACGCTTGACGATACGCTCAAATATCTTGATAAA
>JBGUOI010000202.1:0-96440 GCA_045118075.1 Porcincola sp.
TCCAAGGCTTGCCACGGCCTCCCGCCGTGGGTGTAACTTGCTTTATTTCTGGTGGCCAGCCACCACGCTGCGGCTCGCGTCTCTCCAAGGCTTGTTGCGGCCTCCCGCCGTGGGGGTAACTAGCTTTATTTCTGGGGGCCTCCCACCACGCTGCGGCCCGCCTCTCTCCAAGGCTTGCCACGGCCTCCCGCCGTGGGGGGCAACTTGCTTTATTTTTGGTGGCCAGCCACCACGCTGCGGCTTGCCTCTCTCCAAGGCGAGTCAACACCTCCCGCCGTGGGGATAACTTGCTTTATTTTTGGTGGCCTCCCACCACGCTGCGGCTTGCCTCTCTCCAAAGCTTGCCACGGCCTCCGGCCGCGAACCAGCCCCCTTACAGCGGTATATTCCCGTGTTTCTTCGCCGGCAGCTCCCGCTTCTTGGTCTTAAGCATCCTGAAGGCTCCGACAATGCGGCTGCGCGTCTCTTCGGGCGTGATCACCTCGTCCACATAGCCGTGTTCGGCGGCGATGTAGGGGTTCATGAACTTGTGGTTGTACTCATCGAGCAGCTCTTCTTTCTTTGCGGAAGGGTCCTCGGCCTGCTCGATCTGGCGCCGGCCGATGATGGATACCGCGCCGGCTGCGCCCATGACGGCGATCTGCGCGATCGGCCAGGCGTAGACTACGTCTGCGCCGGTCCCTTTGCTGTTCATGGCGATGTATGCGCCGCCGTAGGCTTTGCGCATGATCAGGCCTACCTTCGGCACGGTCGCTTCGCAGTAGGCGAAGAGCATCTTCGCGCCGTGGCGGATAATGCCGCCGTGCTCCTGCTGGCTGCCCGGCAGGAAGGCCGGTACGTCGACCAGTGTGAGGATGGGGATGTTGAAGCAGTCGCAGAAGCGGATAAAGCGCGCGCCTTTGTCGGAGGCGTCGATCTCTAAAGAGCCCGCCATATAGCTGCTCTGGTTGGCTACGATGCCGATGGTCTCGCCCGCGAGTCTGGCAAAGCCGACCACGAGGTTCCTGGCAAAACCGGCCTGCACTTCAAAAAAGCTCCCTTCGTCCGCAAAGGCGTCGATCACCCGGCGCACATCGTATGGCCTGCGCGAGTCCACGGGCACGATGTCGGAGAGCTTCACACACTCGTCTTTTTCGCGGCCGGGCACCGTCATGGGCTTTTCCTCGTTGTTCTGCGGCAGGTAGCCCAGAAGGCGGCGAACGCCGTTCAGGCAGGCGAGATCGTCTTCATAGACGAAGTGGGCAACGCCGGAGGTGCGGCTGTGCACGGAGGCGCCGCCAAGGTCCGCGGAGGAGATCACTTCGCCCGTGACCGACTTGACCACGGCCGGACCGGTGATGTACATCTGCGCGTTCTTCTGCGTCATGAAGATGTAGTCGGTGATGGCAGGCGAATAGCAGGCGCCGCCGGCGCAGGGGCCGAGGATCACGCTGATCTGCGGGATCACACCCGAGCAGAGCGTATTCATCCGGAAGATCTTCGCGTATCCGGCCAGAGAATCGATGCCTTCTTCGATCCGGGCGCCGCCGCTGTCGTTAATGGAGATAAAGGGCACTTTCATATCCAGCGCCTTCTCCATGGCGCGGCAGATCTTCTCCGCCTGCGCTTCGCCGAGCGATCCGCCGCTCACCGTAAAGTCCTGCGAGGCCGCGAACGCGAGTCTTCCGTGGATATATCCGTAGCCGGTCACCACGCCGTCGCCGGGCTTTTTCTTCTT
This sequence comes from Porcincola sp., assembly GCA_045118075.1. Classification (GTDB taxonomy): domain Bacteria; phylum Bacillota; class Clostridia; order Lachnospirales; family Lachnospiraceae; genus Merdiplasma. The sequence goes on from JBGUOI010000202.1 coordinate 1,718, forward strand.
ATCCATGCCAAAGTCCATGGCCCGGGAGAGGATCATCTGATCGGTCTCCACGAAAGTCCCGTCATCAAACAGCGCGTCCATGCGCTCCCTGGCGGTCAGCTTGCCGGCGCTGTGCTGTTTGGCGATACGGTCTTCTCCACCCGCCGCGGCGATCGTACTGCGCCTACTGCCGAGGCGGTCCATCTGTTCCTGCCACTTCTGTTCCATATCTAAATCTGCTCCTTGAACAATGTTCACTGATGATCTGATCAATTAATGTTCACGGTTTATCTGATCATTACGATCCCGACTTCTTCCGCTGCCGGGCAGCTTCCAGGTTCCTTTCCAGGTAATCCAAAGACTCCCTCCGGAACGCCTCCAGAGAAACGTCCGCTTTAGAATAGTCCACATCCTGCGTGCCGACCGGATCCTCATCTGAGGAGATGATCCGCTCTGTCAGCCCCAGACGGCCAAGCAGGTCAAAGATCCTTATGTTGGCCCCCCGAAGCGGCCCGCCCGGCGCGGCCGTGAAGAACTTCCGGTGAAAAAGGACGGAAAACGCGGTGCCGTGGAAGGAATTGGTCACGACATAGTCTGCGTGAGCAAGGCAGTAAAGCCATCTTTGCGGAGAATACATCCTGAAGATCCCCTGTCGGACGGCGTTCTCATATTTCCATGTAGTCCGGATGACCGGAAGGGATGTCTGCTGCTGAAGCTTTCGGATGATCGCTTCATACAGCGGGCTGCGGTACGTGTTATAGACGAAGATATAGTGTTTGGGGAGTTTCCCCGCCCCTTCGGCCGCGATCTGCTCCCACTCCTGCCCTTTGAGGAGAAAGACCGGATCGGCCACCTTTACCGGACGACGGCCGGTGATCTGCTCTACCTTGTCACACCCCGTATCTTCGCGGCAGCTGATCTCATCGAGCTCTTTCATATGTGCGGCGTTTTTTTCGCTGATCGGGATGTTCACGGATCTGCCGAAACTGGCCCCGTACGCGAACTTGTACTTCCGGGCAAAATCGAGGTAATAGGCTCCGAGACCGTGATTGGCATCCGTATTCCAGATCACGTCGCTTCCGCACACAAAGGCATCCGCCGTCTCATTCAGCTTCGGAAGATCCTGATAATTCCGGATGGGCATATAGTCTAAATATTTCCTGTCAAAACCCGAGAAAGAAAACCGGTAGACTGCGCTTCGAAGTGCGCGCGACAGTGCAAGGGAAACCTTATGGCGCAGCGTCTTTTTCGCTTCTTCGGGGCGCCCCGGAAGCACGGTGACCGCCGCGAGGGCGTATTTATACGATCCGCCGCCTGCCCTGCTCTGTTCAATCGCTCTGCCCAGCGCAAAAGCCTGGAGAAACGATCCGTAATTGGTCGAGTGGTCGTAAGTGACCCCGCACACCTTAAGCATTTTCAACTCCTTTGGCGGTCCGGGCTCTCCCCGCCCGCCTTCTTGCGCCGCATTGCGGCCTCCAGGTTCTGTCTGAGATAATCTGCCGATTCTTTTCGAAATGCTTCCAGGTTTTCGTCCGCTGCGGAGTAATCTATTTCCCCGGCGGGAATGGTCTGTGAAGCACCGGAGACGATCCTCTGATCCAGTCCCAGACGGGTAAGGAAATCCCAGATGCGCACGTTGGCACCCTGTTCGGCCGTGCCCGGAGCGATGCTGTAAAAATTCCGGCGGAACAGGACGGCAAATCCGGTCCCGTGGAATGAATTCGTGACCACATAGTCCGCATTAGCCAGCAGCCGGAGCCACCTGGCCGGCGGCTGTACGGTGATCATCCGCTGGCTGAGCGCGTTTTTGAGTTTCCAGGTCGAGCGGATGATCGGAAGACCGGTCTGTGATCCAAGCTGTGTCAAGACCGCTTCATAAGCCGCGTCCGGATAGGTATTGTAGGCAAAGATATAATGCCCGGGAAGTATTCCCTTATCCTCTGCGCAGATCTTCTCCCAACGACTCCTCTCCAACAGAAAAATCGGATCAGCCACGACCGGGGGCATTTTTCCGGTGACCTTCGCGGCAATGCCGCTTGCCCGCTGCTCACGGCAGCTGATGGCGTCGAGCTGTTTAAGCCACTGCCCGATCTGAGGTGTAATGGCCTCGGCACTTGCCTTTCCGAAGCTGGCAGCATAGGAAAATTTATATTTTTTCGCAAAATCCAGATAATAGGCCCCGCAGCCCTTGTTGAACTCAGGATTCCAGATAACATCGCTTCCGCACACGAACGCGTCCGCGCTGTCGTTTAAAGCGTCCAGTTCCTTTAAAGAGCTGCACTTGGCGAACCGAAGGTGCTTTTTCTCGAACCGCGTAAAACGGCTGCGGTGAAGAAGCCGGTAAGCCGCCATGTAGGCCGCATCCGCCGCTGATGTCTTCCCCGTATAGTCCGGCATCTGCCGGATGGGAATGAGGCTGTACTCGCAGCCGCCGACCCCCTTCTCCAGCTCGATCGCCGTCTTCAGCGCGTATGCCTGGAAAAGGCTTCCGTAATTCGTCGTATGATCAAAAGTCACCCCGTACACCTTAAGCATCATTTTACCTCTTACCGGCTGAGCAGTTTGCGGATCCACTCCTGCGTTTTTTTTGGTAGTTTTCGCTTCACGGTCAGTTTGATCCTTGTCTTGTTAACGATAAGATATCTTCTCTCAGCCGCCTTCCATCCGTTCTTTTTCATCCTTCTGATGAAATCATCCCTGAATGGAGGCGGATCAAACGTTTTTACTGCATTTCCAAGCGTCAGATTATTATGCTGCGCGATGTATTCTGTCTTTGTCGGGACCAGCTCGAGCCGGCCCCGGACTGCCTCCAGCATCTCTTCCCCTTTAGGCGTATTAACCAGCAGGGCGGAAACCCCTGTATGGAAGTCCGGTTCACTGTGGAACTCGCCCACTCCCCAGTAATCGCCCATGGTCAGGTCTTCATACCGGGTCTCGTAACGATAATTGCAGTGATAGCAGCACGGCCGGTGGAACACCTTGGTGTGATAGGAGAAAAAGTAAGGATTGCCGACATAACTCTGGTTGATACGCTCCTTCTTACCCTGATAGGATATATGAACGCCTGTCCCGAATTTTTCTTTATCCCGGAATTTAAAATCGAGTTTCTCCGGAGGAATATCCTTCGTGATCGTCTTAATGTACTCTTTAAAGGCCAGCGGGCTGGGCGCGCCGCCGCAGAAAAACACAACGACGCAGAGATTCGGGTACTCCTTCCCAAGGTAATTTTTCAGGCCGGCTCCCTGACAGGGAAGGCCGGTAAAAAGAACTTCTCTTCCCTCCTCCAGCGCTTTTTTCACTTTCGGGAAAACTCCGTTCGTACTGCTCCACACGTACTTGGAGCCATGCATGGGCTCGAGTTCTTCCTCGCTCTCGGCGCTCACCAGAATGGTGTCATAGTTTTCATCCCATACACAGCCGAACACTATGCCGCCTCTGCCCAGGATCTCCCTTGCAAGTGCCGTAAACACGCCGCCGGAAGTGCTTTTTTTCAGCGTGACCGGATCATCATTAAGCTGCGCGGCGTACGCGCCGCGAATGGTATTTCTCTTAACCGGATGAAAAACGGGACATACCTTCCGGCAAAGTCCGCATTCCACGCACAGATCCTGGTTGATCGCGGGGGTGGGGAACCCTTCGTGATCATCGCCGTAACTGATCGCCTTTTTGGGGCAGATCTCCAGACAGGCGCCGCAGCCCGTACAGTCGTCTCGTTTTGCCAGTTCCATTTTTATCTCCTTTTTTGATACCTATTTCTTTACGATCCTGACGCGGAAGCGCCGGAACAGTCCCTCGCGTTTATAAAGCCCGGCTGTGCTTAGCAGCGTTTTGATCCGGTCCTTCCCGTACTGCGCCGGGCGGAGCTTTCGGACCATGGAATTGAAGCTTTTCCCCTTTGCGATCCCGGCCAGCACCATATCATGCCCGGATGGTTTCACGGCCGGATGGCAAAGCTGCTTGTTGATCTTTTTAACCTTTTCGATATCCACATCCGTCAGGAAAAGGTCAGCGCCGTCCAGCAGCTCTTCCCCTTTCGGCGTCATGCAAAGCGCCAGCGAGATTCCCTTCTTTCTCTCCTGAACCGGAAGTTCACTTCCCCAGGCATCGCCCAGGGTCAGATCCGAGACTCTTTCAAAGGCCGCGTAGCGGCACTCGTAGCAGTTGTCCGTATAGGTGACCGCGTCCATGAAAAGAGAAGTGTAGTAATCTTCGATCCCGTCCGGTGTCAGCTTGATCTCTTCCCCTCCCGGATAAGCGTCCACCGCCCGGAAAGTAATGTCCCTAAGATCCTTCGGATCGGCCTTTTTTCCTTTCAGGAAGCTGCTCAGCACCTTCAAGGAAGGCGACCCGTGACAGACCAGATCCACGATATATAAGTTTTCATCGCGGCCCCGGCAGTAGTTTTTCATGGCGGCTGCCTGGCAGGGAAGGCCGGCAAACAGTACCTTTTTTCCCTGCGAAAGCAGGTCTTTTACCTGCCGGTAGGCTCCGGCGGGACTGCTCTTAACGTATTTGGAGCCCTTAAAATCATTGATCTCATCGATTGAGGAAGCCACATCGAAGACGAACGCTCCCTCCCGGAACAGGCAGCTGCAGACATATCCCCCGTCCCGGATAAAGCGGCTCATGATGGCGGCCGCAAAACCGCCCGATGAAGAGCTTGCCCGGACAGTTTCATCTTTGGCCCATCCCTGTTTCCAAAACAGCGGGCTTTTTAACGCGGGAGGTTCATGGTTCTGGCACACTTTCCTGCAAAGATCGCAGTGCAGGCAGGCCGTTTCATTGATCACGGCTTCCATATTAAGGGCCCGGTCTTCGACCGTGACCGCCCCTGCCGGGCAGATATCCGCGCAGGCCATGCAGCCGGTGCATCTATTTTTCGGGCAAACTGACTGACCCATCTTTTTAAATCCTCCGCCGGATCATCCGGGCAGCTAAATCACGCAGTATCCTGAATTCCTCTTTCTTGCGGAACAGGAGAACGAACAGCGCATTGGGAATGATAATGCTGATGAGCAGTTTTACGGCGATCTCCGGTACCCCGCGCAGGGGGACGAACCGGCATACCCACCAGTTGAGCGCGGCGGTGAACGTGATCAGGGCCGCCCAGCGCAGCAGGTCCGCCACGAATGCAGTCCGGCTCTCATCGGTAAAGATCAGGCCGAATACATTTTTGATGATCCAGGGAATACTGATCAGGAAATAACTGATGACCGTGGAGAGCACGATGCCGTAGATCCCGAAAAACTGTACCATGATCACGTTGATCACCAGGTTGCACACGCCCGATACCAGCGGGCGGAAGCGGTCCTCATGCCAGATTCCGCCGGCATCCTTGTAGACACTCATCATCATGACAAGCCTCTCCCCGGCAAATACCAGGCACATCAGGATAACAAACGGATAAGGCAGCATCAGCTTTTCGCCCATCCACAGACGCATGAAAGGCTGGAACAGGACTAAGAAGCAGCAGATACAAAAACCGATGATCCAGTACTGTAAAAACGCGAATGCTTTGAATTCCCGGTAATTCTCGCTCCGGTCCTTCGTGATCAGGCTGTTTCCGATTCCCGCGACCACGGAAGTGTTGAGGATGGTGACGAAAGCCATGATCGAACTTAAGATATAGTAGTAATTCTGGAACTGGGCCAGCATGGTCAGGCCCAGGAACGCGCTGATCACGATGGTATCCGCCGAATGGATGATCGTTCCTCCCAGCTTAGCGGTAAACAAGTCGCGTATCCTTCCGTTGATCTGCCTGACTTCGCTTTTGGGCAGTTCTCCCTTGGGACTGTACTGCGGATAATACTTATGCGAAATGACCGCGGTGACGATATTGTTCAGGATCTGGGACACGATGCGGAAGGCCACATAGAGGTAATAGTTCCTGAAATAGACCAGCGCGATAAACTGCATCACATATTTAAAAGTGAAGGCTCCCAGCGCCACTTTGCTGATCAGGTCCGTCCGCTGGTACGCGTGCAGGATGCTGTTCTTGTAGGCAAACAGCCAGTAGGACAGAACCGTCACGCTCAGGTTCATCAAATACAGGATATAAACATTCATATCCGCCGGAACCTTCCCGTGGATCAGTTTGGGAATGAATGGCGTGATCGCCAGCCCGACCACGCAGATCACCAGTCCGATGACCCGGTAATAGAGCCGGTACAGACGCATCAGTGCGTTAACGCGTTCCACGTCGTTTTCCGCGATGGGCCTGTACATGGAAAAGACCATCGCGCTCCCCACGCCCAGCTCAGCGAGGTTGAGCACCCGCAGGACAGAAATGAACAGGCTGTTCAATCCCAGATACTGTACGCCGATCGTCTGCACCATAACGGTGCGGAATATGAACGGCACCAGGATCTCGTACAGCTTCATTAACGTCCCGAAAAATACATTTCGTGTCGCGTTTTTGGTTTTGTTGAGCTTCATCAGATGTATAAGTCCCTTTATTCCCGGATCGCTTTTTCCAGACGGGCTTTTGAAACGGCCGCCAGTTCCCGTCTCCTGCGGGTGACGGGCTCATAGTCGATCTTGTTTTCTGTGTCAGCTTCTTTCAGCTTTTCAGCCGGAATGTGGCGCTCTTCCAGGCAGAGCGCTTCGAGCAGGTTCATGATCCTGGCATCGTCTCTTCGTTTCCCGCCGGGAGTCATGTCATTTACCGCATAAAATTCTTTCTCAAAGACTGCCGAGATCGCTGTCCCGTGGAATGAATCCGTGACCACATACTCAGCGTTCGCCAGCAGGCTTACAAAGCCGCGCGGGCCCGCATCTCCGGGCGCGAGCCGGATGCTTTTTCGGCAGCGCAGCAGGTCCATGGTCCCCTCCCGGGACACACAGGTATAAACAGGAAGGCCGGTCTTTTCGGAAAATTCCCGTACAGCGCGAAGGGCGCTTTTATTCAGTCTCACCGAATAGAAAAAGATATACGGCTCCTTCACCGCCCGCGGTGCCAGGATCTTTTGAAAGTCTTCTTTTTCGACCAGCAGCGTGGGATCGGGGTCCGTAAAGACGCTCCTTTCATCTCCCAAAAGCGCGCGAACCGCCTCCGCTCCGGTCTTTTCCCGCATGGAAAGATAAGAAAAATCCCGCAGGCATAAGCGGATATAATCACGGTCCTTCGCTTTTTCGAAGGTGCTCTTTCCGACGCTTACCGCGTAGGAGATCTTTTTGACGTTGTGCACTTCCCCCAGCAGGAACGTAACGTCAAAATCCCTCGCCATGGGATTCCAGATCTGGTCGCTTCCGCAGACCATCACATCCTTGTCTTCCGTAAAGGTGCTGATGTTGTCGCCGGAGCGGTACCTTTTCTTTCCCAGCGGCAGCTGCTCTTTGCGGAACCTGTCAAAGTCGCGGTTCCGGCGCAGATAATAGGGCAGAAGGATCGTGTGCAGAAGATCCGTCGAGATAAAGTTCTTTTTTACAGGCGGATAAAACAGGGAATACATCTCCCTGTAATGATTCGGTTCATAGTCAATGATCTCCGGGCGTGCCCCCATCTGAGAAAGGATATGAGCCAGCGCCCACGCCTGCAGCGCGGAACCGTAATTGATCGATCTGTGAAAAGTGATGATCCCCGTCTTCACTTACCTATACACCCCCGTCAGGTACACCGGCAGCGCTTGTCCGGTCCCGAGGACCACACTGCGCGCTATATTCCTCTTGCTCGGTCTTGATCGCAGGTAGCTGACCATGTATCTTCTCCGCTCGTCTTTCAAAAAACCTTTTATATAACCGATCTTTTCCTTTCTGCCCAGGCGGCAGGTCGGAAAATCGATCTTTTTCATGCACATCAGCGATGTCTTTCCCTCATTGATCTCCAGGATCTCCCGGCATTCCTCATACTCGCCGTAATGTTCATACAGGCCGGTCATGGCCGCGTACATCCTTTTTCTTCTCTCCAGTTCATTGGGATAGAACTTTCCCACCAGCGTATCGGTACCCCTGACCATGTACCGATAATAAGGGCTCTGAACGATCCTGACCTTCGCAGAGCATTTAAAAGCTTTCGTGTTAAAGACAAAATCCTCGCCGAGCCGCAGGTCCTCATCAAATTCCAGGGCATTTTCCCTGACAAGCTGTGTCCGGATCATCCGGTTCCAGATATAACTGAAGAAAACATCCCGCCGGCTGTCCCTGGCCACTTCCCTTAAAAACAGCTTCATCTCATCCGCCGAGCGGATATCCTTATCCGGAAGCGCCAATGTATCTCTCTTGATTAACCGGCCGGCATCATCGAAGACTTCCCTGACCCGGCCGAAGATGACCAGGTCGAAACCTTCCCCCGCTGCTGCCAGCTCCTTAAAGGCGTCCGGGTGAAGCTGGTCGTCTGAATCCATAAAGTAGAGCCACTCGCCTCCGGCATGGGCGATCCCGGTATTCCTGGCTTTGGACGGTCCCCCGTTCTCCTGCCTGACCAGCCGGATGCGCGGATCTGAGGAGGCGTACTTTGAAATGATCTCTGCCGATTCATCGGTCGATCCGTCATCGACGGCGATCAGTTCAAAATCGCCGCAGGACTGTTCCTGCAGCGAGCGGATCGTTTCGGGCAGAAACCCGGCTGCATTGTAGACCGGCATAATTACACTGATCAAAAGCTGCCTCCTTATCCCTTTGTTATCTTCTCAAGATAGTCCAGTCCCCGGCGGCGAAGTCTTCCGGCTGTTTCCTTAAGAGCTTCCGCATCGGCCTTGTCGGTCACCAGACCGGTACTTCCAATCCTTACCGCCCTGTCCGGAACGCCGCATTCCTCCAGCAGTTCCTCTATCCTCCAGGGGGATGTTTTATTCGAAACAAACGTGTTGAAAGACTTCCCGAAAATGACCGAAAACGCGGATCCGTGGAAAGAATTGGTCACCACATAGGACGCGTTCGCGATCAGCGATAAAAATTCGCGCGGTCCCGCATTTTTCACGACCTCATCCACCTTCCGCCGCGGCCTCAGGGTCCTGGTTATGAGGACGGTCTTTAAGCCGTATTTTTTTGCCGCCAGAGCGGCGATATCGTAAAGGATATCCATCTCATACAGTGAGTAGATCAGGACATATTTCTCCTTATTGTCTTCTTTTATATTAAGCAGCTTTTTCCACTCTTCCCCGCTGTGCAGAAAGACCGGATCGGGAACCACTTCGGCGTTCACGCCGCACATCTTTTCAAGCTGCCTTGCCGCGTACTCTTCCCTCACCGACACATGGTCAAAAGAGGAAAGCAGTCCGGCGGCCGTATCCGCATCCTCCGGTCCGAGCGTACCCGCGCCGGCCGCAAACGAGGCTTTTTTACCTTTGGTGACAAAATCAAGGTAATAGGCGGTATCGAAGCCGGTCAGTTTCAGGTTGAACACCTGGTCACTGCCGGTGATAAACAGATCTTCTTTCCCGTCCAGCTGCGCAATGGTCTTTTTCGTGTATGGACCGACCTGCCGCATTCGTTTTATAAAATTCCGATAACGGAGCCTTCTGGGAAGAAAGACGGTATTGTAGAAGATATTGTAGACCCTGGCTTTAAGAGGCGTCCCCGCTTTAAAGACCGGTCTGGGCGCATGCATCGCTTCGATCGCCGGGCAGCGGTAATCGATCAGCGCCGCCTCATGCCCCGCCTCCTCAAGGGCGGAATACAGCGAAAAAGCCTGAAGGACAGCGCCGGGGTTAAGTGCGTTTGAGAATGTAAGAATGCCCGCTTTCACGTGCCTTGCTCTCCTTTGCTTCCGGAACGGTCAGCGTCAGGAGCACTCCGATAAAGTAGCTGACCACGAAATTATAGTCATAGAGGGGGTTGCCGCTCATGCAGTACGCCAGAAAAAAGACCTGGAGAAAAATGCCTGCGCCGGTGATGACGCGCTCCTCTGAATCCGGGTCCGTCAGGACAAGTTTCCGATACCGGTAAGAAGCGGCAAGCAGTATATTCCCCACTGCTGCCAGAAACGCGGCAAGTCCGGCGGCCCCGGTCTCGCACAGCAGCTGAATATAAACGTTATGGGTCGCGTAGGTATAATCGCTCGTTCCTCCGAATACACCGATCGAGTGCTGGCGGTAGCATCCCCATCCGATTCCCGTCAGCCGGTGGCCCTTAAACAGCCTAAACGCCAGCGTATACAGCTGCTGTCGTCCGTTGAGCGTACTTAAGGTTGCGTCTTCCCCGGAAAAACGGCCCGCCAGCGCGTCGACCGAACTGTGGACCAGCGGAATGAACCGGTAAAGTACGTAAAAACCGATAAGCGCCGCCCCAATGAGAATGACCGTCCAGATCATCCGGCTGACGTTGATCCTGGCCGCTTTCTCTTTTCGGAATCCGAGAAGCATCAGAAACAGGATGCCTGCCACAAAATCCAGCAAAAATCCGCGCTTCTGGATGAGCACCGCCGACAGGGCGAAGAGTCCGATCACGCTCCAGCTCAGGATCCAGTTCTTTTCCTTCTTCATCAGGATGATCGCCGCGAAAGCTGCCAGTCCGTTAAAGATATAATTTCCCGCCGTACCGGTAAAGAGCACCAGGCCGGCCGTGCCGTCCATCTGTCTTTTCAAGGCGACGACTCCGGGCCGGTAAAGCCCGAAAAAGCCGCTGCGGCAGACGCCGGTCACCTTATCCGCGATCACGGACACGACAATGACAAGACCGCACCACATAAGGCAGCGCAGTATCATTTTCTTGTTGATCTTTCCGACTGCCATTGACATGCAGATGAGCACGCAGCAGACCATGACCGGGAAATCGTTCTTAAACTGGTCTGTCATCCTCCGGGCATTTTCAGCCAGTATAACGATCAGGAATACGATCCAGAAGCCGAAAATACCGAAGGAGAATCTCGGATGCGCAATAAGGCACAGCGCGGTAAGAGCAAACAGCAGAATGCTCGTCATCGGCAGTCCGTGAAAAAACACGGGTACCCGGAATACCCCCCAGCAGCCCCACAAAAAAGGCCAGAAGGCAAACGCCCATATCAGTATATCGTTCAGCCTGATCTTCAATCGCTCATCAGTCATTAATGTCCGCCTGTCAGTTAAAGCAGCCCGCGGTAGACCACGAGCATTTTCTCACAGTATACTTTTTCGGAAAAATGGCTGCCGGCGTAGCGGCAGATCCATTCGGGATCGTACTTATCGTACGTCTCCGTCATTTTTATAAGAGCTTCCTTAAGCTGCCGGGGGGAGCGGTGGTCCACCGCCATCCCCAGGCGCTCATCGGGGTTGTCCGTGACCACCGTGGTCGTATCGCTCACGATCACCGGTTTTCCGCAGGCCCATGATTCTACGACCGGCACGCAGAAAGTCTCCAGAGCGGAAAATCCGACAAACGCGTCGGAAGATCCAATCAGCGCCGCCATTTTCTCATGCGGCACCAGCCCCGGCAGGAATACCTGCCTTCCGGCATTCCTCTGTTTCACGATTCCGGCGATCCTTCCCATCTCCGGACCGTTTCCCGCTATGGTGAGTGTTACGTCCGGCCGGTCCTTAAATGCGTCCAGAAAAGCCTCAACCAGAAGATGGTATTGTTTGATGCTGACCATGCGGCCGATGGCAAGGAACCGAAATCCCTCGTGCTGCTCCTTCGCCGGTTTGAAGTCGCCGTACAGCACATTGGGAACGACAGGCATCTCCCTGTCTGTCCCGGTCATCTCGCGGATGGACTTAACGAGCGCCGATCCGACGCAGCAAAAAACATCCGCCTTTTCCACATACTCCTTTAAGTTCTCCAGGATCCAGCCGCCGATGGATTTATCCTGCACCCGGCTCCAGTGCTCGGTCGCGGCGATTTTGACCCCTTTACGCTGATACGGCTCCAGAATGCGGTAAAGAAACGATGACGGGTAGTGCACATGGATGATGTCCGGCAATCCACCCTTTCGGGCAAGATACCTCATCAGCCGCATAAACATCCTGCGTCTGACTGAAGTAATGTACCTTGACGGAACCAGTCCGCCGGCCGGCCAGGATACGGTCGCTACCGACACGCCGTCCTCATTTTTCTCGGAGCAGCCGAATCTGCGCCGCCTTCTGACGGATCTCGGATCCGCGACGAGGTAGGTCACCTCAAGCCCGGCCCGCGCCAGAGTCTTTGCCTGCTCCAGCTCGAAGGAGCCGAGCCTGTTGTTTTCCGCGCGCGGGTAATCCCGGCCGATGATCCAGACTTTCATCCCGTCTCCTTTATTATTTCTCCATCAGGGCAACGATGTCGCCGACTGTCTCGAAACCGCGGATAATGTCAGCGGTAAGCTTCACGTCGAACTCATCTTCCATCAGAACGATCAGGGACAGTTTTGCCATTGAATCGTACTCATCGATATCATCAAGGATCGTCTCGACCGTCAGGTCTCCCTCGTCCAGTTCCAGCATATCCTCGAGCAGCGCCAGTTTTTCGCGTTCAGTCATTTTCAGTTTTCCTCCTTAAATGTTGATCTATCTCCCAACCCCTGCTGTGCGGGGGATCGGTCCGTTAATTACTTTTTATTCCTCGTCTTCCGGAAGGTCATCCGGATATCCGTCGTCATAAGTATCGTGTCCGATCGTGAGCGGCAGGATGTCCTTTGCGTTGATCCTGAAATCCACCACGCCCCAGGAAAGGCCGATGCCGAACCCGCTGGCGATCAGGAACAGTTCCCTGTCCTCATCGCTTTCTCCGAATCGGTCGACCAAAGAGAGCGGAGCGGAAGCGCCGCTGGTATTGCCGAAGCGGTCCAGGCAGACCGGAACTTTTTCCATGGGCATGCCCGTGCGCTTGGCGACATTTTTGATGATCATCATATTCGCCTGATGCAGGGCCATGGCATCATAATCCTCGATCGAAGTGCCGGCCTTTTCGGTAAAGTTTTTGATCAGCTCCGGCACTTCCCGGATGGTGAAGTTGAAGACGGCAATGTCGTCCCCGGGGATGCTTCCCGGTCCGACCGGATGCTTCCAGCCGTTATAGGGGCTGGCAAGGGCTTTATGGCCGCTGCCGTCGCTCATCAGCGCGGTGCGAACGCGCCAGCCCGGCGCTTTCTCGAGCAGAGTCGCGCTGCAGGCATCACCAAAAAGGAGCGCCGTATTGGAAGACCGCTTCTGGTTGGGGAAACGTCTCTTTCTGGCAAGGGTATCTCCCACGGTCACCAGCGCTTTCGACGCATTGGATGTCTGCAGCAGGGAAGCGGCTAAACTCACGCCGTACACAAAGCCGGAGCAGCCCAGGTTGATGTCAAAAGCCAGGCAGTCGTTCGACAGGCCAAGCCTTTTGTGGAGCGCCAGGGCCGTGGACGGTGTCCGGTAGTCCGGAGTCTGCGTGATATTGATCAGCACGCCGATCTCATCGGGGGTGTATTTCCCGGCCGCTTCGATCTGTTTGGCGGCGGTGTAGGAAAAGTCGGACGCTGTCTGCGCCATAGTCGATTTTCTTATCTGGGTGATACCGGTATTGCGGATAAAATTCTTGATAAATTTCGGATCTTCCTCGGGATCATCCATTTTCGCCCGGATGTCGATAACCTGTTCGGGGACGGATGCGGCGATGGCACTGATCCGGATTCCTTCATTCTCAGCATAGATCATGTGATGTATTCTCCTTTTCTTCTTTATCAGCAGGACATATATCCGCCGTCGACCGGCAGCTCCACGCCCGTGATCTGGCGTGCGGCCGGTGAGAGGAGGAAGATGATCGCGTTTGCCACATCTTCCGGTTCGTTCATGCCCAGATAGTTTCTTCCGGCTGTTTTCGGTGCCAGACTCTCCCCACGCATCTCTCCTTTAAGAGCCAGGTATTCCTGATACATTTCCGTATTAGTCCCTGCCGGGAGAACGTTGTTGAGCCGGATGCCCTTTTCGGCCAGTTCTCTTGCCATGCACCTCATGGCGCCGTTCATGGCAGCTTTCGAGGCTCCGTAGGCGGCCTGCGCCGAAGCGCCGACATAAGCGGAGATCGAGGAGACTCCCACGATGCTCATGCCTTCATTAAAGCGGCCTTTTTTGCTTAAGACCCGCACCATCTCGAAATAGGAGGAGAAATTGGTGCGCATGATCTGATCGAGCCTGGCGGGGGTGTAATTCTTCAGCGGGAGATTGTTCACCGTGCCCGCGCTGTGCACGTAGCCGTCGAACTTCCCGTGCCGCGAGACCATTTCCTTTACCCGGCCTTCGAGCTCGTCCAGCATGGAGACGTCCAGCACATGCATGCTGTGGCCTTCCCCCTCCATGGCCGCAAGCGTTTCTTTCAGTCTTTCTTCTCTCCTGCCGGCAATCGCCACCCTGGCGCCCTGCCGGCTTAAAAGGATCGCCGTACTTTTGCCGATACCGGAGGTGGCGCCGGTGACCAGGATGTGTTTATCTTTCATCTGTAAAAAGTCCACTCTGTCACCTCCGTTACATCAGCATTTCGGGAGTGATCTTTCCCTCCCGGTACCAGTCTTTTGTCCGGATCACCGGAAACAGTTTTTCCGTATTGATCTTCGCCGAGGTCACGCCCCAGGAAAGACCTATTCCAAAGCCCGCCATCAGGGTGTTCTTCACGCCTTCGTCCGTCCCGCCGAAACGGTGGCAGAGCGTGAGCGGAATGGAGATCCCGCCGCTGTTGCCGTAGCGGTCCAGGCTGATGGGCACTTTTTCCGCCGAGATCTTCAGCTTTTTAGAAAGCTGCTTGATAATGAAGCGGTTGGCCTGATGGAAAACAAACAGATCATAATCATCCGTGCCCGTCTTTGTCCGTTCCAGGAATTCCAGAATGGTCTTCGGAACATCCGAGATCGAAAACGAGAACACGCTTGTCCCCTCCATATAGATGTCATATAATGTCCGCTCGATCCCGTCATTGCACAGGAAGCGTTCACGGGGCGGATCCATGTCCCTGAAGCCGCCGGCCGGCAGAATGATGTTCCTGAACCGGCTTCCGTCCGTCTTAAGAAGCGCAGGCGTTTTTGCGGTCTCATCGTGCTTAAGCAGGACCGCCGCTCCGGCATCGCCGTACATCATCACAACGGATTTATCCAGCGGATCGACGACCTTGGAAGCCGTTTCGCCCAACAGCAGGAGGCAGTATTCCATATCCGAGTGTTCCATCAGGCTCATGGCTGTCTGCAGGCCGTACACGAACCCGGAACATCCCAGCCCAATATCCATGGCCATGCAGTCCATGGGCAGTTCCAGCCGGTGCTGAAGCACGCAGGCTGAAGCAGGCCGCCGGTAATCCGGTGACTGGGTGATGAAGATCAGTCCCCCGATTTTTTCCCTCCCGATATTCATTTTCTCCAACAGGTGGGAGGCTGCCGCATAGGCCAGATCTGAGGCCGTCTGCTCGGGAAGCGCCTTGAATGAGCATCTTATGCCCGTTAATTCAGCAAACTTCTCCGGAATGACCGGACCGAAAACCTCATAAAAGCTTTCTACGGGCACTTCATTATCCGGAACGGCGCAGGCGATTCCCGCGATCCCGATTCCGCTGCTTAAAAGGAAAGCCACTTGGTATTCCCCTTTCTTCTTTGTATTTCAACTGTATCTTGATACCGGGTGCTCAGCGAAAAAGCCGCGAATCACGTCCGCCATACGGTCCATATCTTCCGGGCCGTAACGCTGGTCGCAAACCAGGGAAAGTTCCCGTCCGCGGATCCCTTCCGAGGCGCCCATACGCTCTGCCCAGTGTACGTGACAGAAGATCCCTGCTTCCGACAAGGCTTCGGCAAGCTCGTTTCTCAAGTTGGCACCCACCAGTACGGGCACCGCCAGAGGACAGTTGTCCTCAATGCTCTCTCGGGTGATCATGAAGGTGAGCCCTTTTGTCTGGTCAAGACGGCTCATAAGCCTTCGGGCATTCTCTTTTCTCTTTATGATGATTCCGCCGGTATCCTGCTGCTCGAGCAGCTTCACGGACAGGCTGTCCATCTTTGTCATGCAGTCCGAAAGGACCAGCCATGTCTCAAAACCCTCCGCCTCGATCAGGCAGCTTCGTTTGTCATCCGTCTTTCCGGTCAGGTAATCTTCCTTCTCCCGCATGGCTTTTGTGACCTGCTGCGTCTTTTCATCTCCCGAAAGGAACGGGCGGATGCTGAGCTTTCCTCTCGTCTTGCCAAGCCAGCCGCCCGAAGGCAGCGCGAACCATTTGCGCAGGCTTGCCGTATAGTAGTCCGCCGTCTCACTTCCCGGGCGTTTTCCCAGCAATGTGTGGGTCACGTCCTCTATGACGGCGATTCCCCTCTTGTGCAGGCGCCTGATCCACTCATCCGTGTAATCCCTGCCGGTGCCGAACCAGGCGCTGACCAGCACCACGTCCGGGCGTTTTTCCGTGTCGATCTTATATTCAAAGTACTCCCCGTTCCAGGTGACCTCGTAGAATTCATACCGGATGCCCCGCTCGATGAACGGCTGGAGCATACCGAACGAACAGTAGGACGGCACAAGCGCCTTCTTCACCTTCCGCCCGGAGGCGAGGTCGGCGATCGCCAGTTCAATGGCACATCGGCCGGAGATCGAAAAGACCTGGTCGGACACTTTCGGAAGCCAGAGCATCGGATCTGTTTTCGCTCCTTCTTTTCTCACCCGCGGCAGGGAAAATCCGCCGCCAATCTCGGGCCTTCTTCCGTTTTCTCCCACCGGCAGAACGGTGCCTTCCGTCTCCAGGCGCCGGTAAGCGTTGTATGATAGCAGGTCATTGGTTCCCGGTATGGTTACCTCGCCTTTTTTGAAGACTTTCATCAGCGTTCCGAGAATCAGCTTAACGTCATACCCGAAAGAGACTTTATCGACATATTCCAGGTCATACTCGTACCGGCTGTTCCAGTCGAGCGCATTGCGGCCGTTGATCTGGGCAAGTCCCGAAAGGCCGGGGCGGACGGCAAACCGTTTCCTGAAGCGGTCCGGATAAGCAGGCAGTGTATTCTTGGCCAGCGGCCTGGGGCCGATGACGCTCATATCGCCCTTCAGGATATTGAACAGCTCCGGCAGTTCGTCGAGGCTCGCCGCACGCATGATCTTTCCAAGACCCGTGACCCGGTCTTTTTCCGGAAGCAGGATACCGTTCTCGTCTTTAGCGTTCGACATGGTTCTGAACTTGTAGAGATGGAAGATCTTCTCGTCCTTCCCGGGACGGGTCGGCGAAAAGATGACCGGACTGCCGTGCATGATCCTGACCAGCACGAAAAGGATCAGGAGGACGGGGCTTAATACGATGACCGCCGCGCCGGCACAGATCAAATCAAAGATCCGCTTGCCGCGGTCACGGTAAAATGTGTGTTCCGGCATGATCTCTCCTCCTTACAGCAGTTTCTCAAGCGGCGCTTTAAGCTGTTCTTTGAATGAGCTGATCGAAAAATGAGACTCATAGTAGTCGAATATCCGGTCATGGGAAAGGACCTTTGGGATATCCTTCATCCATTCTCCGTCCGGATCGATGTTGACGCCGATCCGGTCCTGCCTTACCATCCGGGCGGTATCTCCGCGGACCGAATTGATCAGAGGCAGTCCCATGGACAGATAATCGATGCTCTTGATGGAGAGCCCTACCTCCAGCTTATCCAGGATCATATTGAACCCATAGTCGCAGGGGGCGAGAATCTCGATCTTTTTATTCTCGTCAAAGGTCTTTCCGTGGAAAGTCACCTCGCAGCCTGTCTTCTTAACTTCCGACAAAAATTCTTCGCTCCGCTCGCCGCCGCCGATCACCTGCATCGAGGTTTCGTATCCCTCTTCCCTGAAACGGGAGAGTACGCCGCAAATCCCGGCGATGTCGACCAGGTAGTTGATGCTTCCGACGAAGGCAAACCGCACTTTTTTCTCATCACCCGGCTTTCGCTGCGCAATGACTTTGCGGATTTTTTCTTTCTCCTGCGGGCTTCTCTCCTTGTAGAGCCACAGCGGGCTGATCTTCGATCCGTCCGTCACTTTCGCGAGGGTGTCCTTATAAAGTCCGCACTCGGTAAAAACATGGTCCGCCGCCTGAATGCTTTTCGTTCTCCAGTTTCTCCAGACGTTCGCCGGCAGGGAATTTGACAGTCCCCGAAGAGGCATCGATTCGGGCCACATATCGATCACATCGTTGATGTAGATCATCTCCGGGTGCCTTTTTTTATACGAGGCGCAGTAAGATGCTGCCCTGTTGGGCGGGATCAGCGCATAGATCAGGTCAGGCTTCGCTTTCCTGATGTATCCTTTCACCTTTCCCGAAAAGACCAGGTGGGATAAGATCCGCTGCGGCGAGAGGTTCTTTTTGTAAGGCGGAACATGGAGATAGGTGCACTCCTCAAGCCGCACTTTGACCGGCGCTTTCACTTCGTGCAGAAAGTCGCTTAAAAGGACCGTTACCTCAAAGCCCTCCTCCGCAAGAACTTCCCTGACCGTTTTAAGCCGGTTCTGATACCAGCCGAAGCAGCTGACCAGCAGCGCTTTTTTCATCTTCCCGTTCCTTCCCCGGCTCTGTTTTCCGGTGATCACTCAAAGCAGCGGCGGATGATCTGAATGATCCTGTCCTGCTCTTCTATTGTCATCTTGTTGTCGGACGGCAGGCACAGGCCTCTTCGGAAAATATCCTCTCCGACATCAAAGTTCTCTCCTTCTATATACGCATTTGTCTGCCCGCGTCCGTTTCCGTGCGCGGTCACAAATGCATTCATCCGGTAGATCGGCTGCAGGTGCATGGGCTTCCAGATGGGTCTCCCCTCGGCATTGAAAGCGCGGAGCGCATCCAGGATCTCATCCGGGGAGCTTTTCCCCTTCTCGCTGCGGTACAGGTACTCCCTGTCGCCGCGGACATTCGGAGCCATTGCCTCCTCATTGACGGTCATGCAGCTTAACCAGAAATTGGGCCGGCTGTTTTGCCTGTCCCAGGGGTTCATCTTTACGGGCAGTCCCTCAAACCCTTTTTCGTACCGCTCCCAGATGGCTTTTTTCCGGGCGATATGCTCTTTAAGATACGGGAGCTGTCCCCTTACGGTGCCGGCGATCAGGTTGCTCATCCTGTAGTTGTAGCCTACTTCTTCGTGCTGGTACCAGCTGGCCGCTTCACGGCTCTGTGTGGACCACTTGCGCACTTTATCGGCATCTTCCTTCGAGCCGGTCAGGAACATTCCGCCCGAACTTCCGGTGATGATCTTGTTTCCGTTGAACGATATGCAGCCGAAATCTCCGGCCGCGCCGGTCTCGACCCATTTCCCGTCAAGCAGGCACTGCGCGCCGAGGCTTTCCGCCGCATCCTCTACGATCAGGGCATCGTGCCTGGCGCAGATATCCTTGATCTCCTGCATTCTTGCGGGCGTCCCGTACACATGGGCCATAACGACAAGACGCACTCCGGGGTACTGCTCGAAAGCCCTCCTCAGTGCGTCAGGACACATATTCCATGTTCCGGGTTCAGTATCAATGAATACGGCTTCTCCGTCCTCGTAAGCGATCGGATTGACGGTCGCATCAAACGTCATATCCGAGCAGAAGACTTTCTGTCCCGCCAAAGTCCCTTCACTCGGCCGTGCCCGGCCGAAAAGCTTCTCCCCGGCCAGTTTTATTGCCAGGTGCAGGGAAGCCGTTCCCGAGGAGAGCGCCACCGCATACTTTACACCGGTGAGGGCACACACTTCCTGCTCAACAGCATCAATATTCTCTCCAAGGGTAGTGACCCAGTTCGATCGGATGGCTTCGCTGATCCAGTGAAGTTCTTCTCCATGCATGGTCGGCGATGCGAGCCAGATCTTCTTCTCGAAAGGTTCGATCCCGGCAAAGCGCGGATCATTTCTCAGTTCATGCATTTTCAGTGCCCTCCCGACCGGGGAACATACTTCTCCTCCGGTGTATACGTAGTGACGACTTCCGCTACTTTTTGTCTTATGTCAGGGTCGTTCCGGTACGCAGCATTCATCAGGTCACCCAGCTGTGTCAGGAAAACATCGATGTCAAACGGGATAGGCTTCCCGATATGGATCAGTTTGTTTTTCGTCTTGGCCAGTCCTTCCTCGGCCATCAGTTTTTCTTCGTACAGTTTCTCGCCGGGACGCAGACCGGTATATTCGATCTTGATATCCACATCCGGTTTAAAGCCGGACAGCCTTATAAGATTCCTGGCCAGATCGGCGATCTTTACGGGGCTTCCCATATCCAGGACGAAGATCTCTCCGCCTCTCGCGTATGTTCCCGCGGTCAGCACCAGGCTCACCGCCTCCGGGATGGTCATGAAATACCGGATGATATCCGGATGGGTGACCGTCACCGGGCCGCCCTGTTCGATCTGCTTCCTGAAGACCGGGATGACTGAGCCGTTGCTGCCGAGTACGTTGCCGAAACGAACCGCCACGAACTCTGTGCGGGCTCTGCGGAACACGCTGCCTGTGCCGTCCTTGTCGGCATTCTCCACACCCATATGCGTGAACAGCTGCGGTATTTCGCCGGCCCTCCCGCGCTTGATCATATAATCAAAGCTCTGGATGATCATCTCGCACAGACGCTTGGAAGCGCCCATGATATTAGTAGGCCGCACAGCCTTGTCGGTTGAGATCAGGACGAAGCGCTCACAGCCGTTCACCATGGCCGCATAAGCGGTCTTGTAAGTTCCCATGGCATTGTTCTTGACGGCTTCGCACGGAGAATCCTCCATCAGCGGCACATGCTTGTGCGCTGCGGCGTGGTAGACGATCTGAGGCCGGTATTCCTCGAATACCTGGAAGATCTTGCGGCTGTCTCTGACAGATCCGATCAGCACCACAAGGTCCAGATCAGGATATTTTTCCTTCAGTTCAAGCTGAATATCATAAGCGCTGTTTTCATAGATGTCGAAAATGATCAGCTGTTTTGGAGAATGCCCCGCGATCTGGCGGCAGAGCTCGCTTCCGATCGAGCCGCCTCCGCCCGTGACCAGGACGACCTTCCCGTTGATCATAGCAAACACTTCTGACAGATCAGCCCGGATAGGTTCTCTCCCGAGCAGGTCTTCCACGGAGACATCCTTCATGTCCTTGATGGAGACCTCTCCGCTGATCATCTGGTACATGCCCGGCAGCTGCTTGATCTCGCAGCGCGTCCGGCTGGCGATATTCAGGATATCTTTTCTGTCCTCGGCGCTGATGCTGGGGATGGCCAGATAGATCTTATCCACGCGATGGGTCTTTGCCTCATCCGGGATGCGCGTGCGGCCTCCCGCCACACGGATGCCGTCCACATATTTCCCGCGTTTGGCCGGGTCGTCGTCGATCAGGCACACGACTCTCTCATGGATCTCCTGTGCATGGGTGATATCGCGAAGAATCATGCGTCCGGCTTCTCCGGCACCGACGATCATGACTCTCTTGACCGGATGGGAACGCATCTTCCATGAGTCCTTCAAAAGAAGGACAATACGGTAGGAAAAGCGCACCGCCGTGATGGCAAAAAACTGGAGAAGTGCCCCGAATACATAGTAGGTCAGAGGCATTCTTGCAAAGAAGATCGTGATCAGGACCGCGTGGGCGACCGCTGTGATGAACGAGGAGATGATGATCCTCGAAAGCTCCGCGTAGCTGGCAAAGCGCCAGATGCTCCTGTACAGCCGCATCAGGATGAAGACCGCCAGGCAGATGACGGTATAGTACGGAGTGAAGCCGCGCCAGGAGTTGATGTACACCCGGCGGATCCACTTAAAATGACAGTCAAAGCGCAGCCAGAGCGCAAGAATATACGCCGCGTTCACTACGACCATGTCGTAGACCACCAACAGCGGGGTGGTAATGAACGTGGGGGGCAGTCTCTTCTTATTCTTTGCGCTTCCGGCTGCGCTTCTTCCCGTTCTTTTTACGGGTCTTTTTGCAGCTGTCTTTTTATCTTTTCCGGACACCTTTCAAGGCCTCCTCATAAACTGCAGCGGAATTCTTATTGCGGAACGAACGGATCGTCCGCATAGAGGAAATCCTTCATTGCTTTACTGTTTGCTTCCAGATCAACAATATGCCCTTTTGCACCGGCTACGGTGTCGAGCGGTTCCTTTGCCTCAAGCGGAAAAACTTTTGTCTCCATCTGGTCAAGAATATTGGCGCCCTGTCTTGAAGCCAGGTATGAAACTCTTGCCAGGGCCAGCGTGATGCTGACGATATCCTCCTCCGGGAGGTTATTGTAGGTCATGTCAAAGATCGGGCTGATGGCCTGACGAAGGAACGCAATATCCTCCTCGGTGATCTCATCCAGATTGATCACGCGCCGCCCGTCGTCGATATCGGGCTTTCCGTTGGAGTCATTGGTGTAGAACACCACCTCATCGTGAAGCTGATTGCCAACCTGCTTGAAAAGATTTCCAACGACTGCCATCTCGCGTTCACAGCAGTTGTATA
Organism: Porcincola sp.; assembly: GCA_045118075.1. Taxonomy (GTDB): domain Bacteria; phylum Bacillota; class Clostridia; order Lachnospirales; family Lachnospiraceae; genus Merdiplasma. The sequence continues at coordinate 23,931 of JBGUOI010000202.1, forward strand.
CAGAGTCATACTGGAGCCATCCGTAGGCTACGGCCTGAAGTCCGTTCATTTTCGTATCCGGTCCGAAATCGATCAGGTAATACTCCTTTGCCAGCAGTTCGACCATGATCTGGTCGAGCAGATTGGAATCTTTCAGGGCCTGGATATCTTCTTTCTTGGCGGATACCATACTGTTGAGTGCATTGCGCTCTGCACGGGTCAAGTCAACGGTCACGCCTCCGTACGCGTCGATCAGGGAAGCCAGGTTCAGGAAGTTCAGCGACATGAACAGGTCGATCCCGATATCGAAGTTAGCCTTGAAAACCTTCAGGCTCTCTTCGGGACCCCGGTTCCGGTAAGCCATGTCCAGCCGCTGCGGGTAATCATATCCCTCATAGTTGACGAACGTGTCCCAGGTCGGCATCATCATGCGGATCGTCCCGGTGCGCTGGTTCATCGCGATCACCATCATGGTATTTCCCGAGTTTCCTCCCTCGTTGCTCATGCCCTCGTTGCACATCAGGTAGAAGTTGACCCAGTCATCCTGCTTTGAAGCATCCCCGGCAAAACCCGGCACGGTCATTGAAATCGCCATTGCAAACGCGAGCAGGCAGGCGGATGCGGACTTTCCGATACGTCTCAGTCCTTTCTTCATCGCAGCTGATCACCTCCTTCCGAAATTGTCGTTTTAATCTACGGGTTTGCGGTCCTGGTCATATCGGTTGTCGATCACCAGCTCACCGCTGCTGTTGTAATGACCGTTCCAGCCGGCCACCCCGTCTACATTGTTGGTCAGATTGTAGAAGCGGTCCAGATAGCGCTCCGAGACGAGCCTTCCGTCCTCATCGAAATCGCGCTCGATGCTGGCGTAGCCTTCTTTGCAGTTGGTCTGGACATGGTCCTCGTCGTAGTAGCCTTCCCAGGTCACCACTCCGGCTTCGTTCGTCTCATATTCATAGATCGCGTAACCGTCCGTGGTACTGACGGGATTGCCGTCCTGATCAATGTATGTGACCTCATGAATGAGTGTCAAAGGATAGTAGAGAATACTCTTTCCCCAGGCTCCGTTGGCCGCCTCGACCGGCTGCCCCTCCGTATCCATGTAGTAGGAATAGTACAGTTCTTCCTTCTCCTGATCACTCAGCTCATACTCATATTTTACGGAAGCGTAACCCTCGGAATTCATTGCAGGATTTCCTTCCGCGTCGAGCCAGACCTCCTGCTCCAGGTTTCCGTAGCCGTTGTACTCGCTCTCCACCCCGAAAACGCCGTCCACCTCGGTCGGGTTTCCGTCCGCGTCATAGTAGTGGATCTCTGAGATGTTGCCGGTGGTCGTGTATCCGTACTCCACCATGCTGCAGCCTTCCGGTCCCACAGCGGCCGATCCGTCCTCATTAAAATACTTCTGGCGGATAATGCGGTCATATTTATCGAAGTCAGCGATGGAGTAAGCCACTCCCTGCTCTTCGGTGGGAACGCTCTTTTCAAGCCGCATCTCATATGCGCCGTATTGAGGTTTCTCCGTGATCAGTTCTCTTTTGGTATAACCGTCTGCCGACATGTACGGTCCGCCTGCGGCAGTCCGGTAGTACTCCTCCGCAATGCGTCCGCTGTCCGTGTACCGAATGTGGTGTTCGGAATAGCCTTTTTTGTTGTTTATGCGTTCATCCGCCTCGCTGAAGTATTCCTCATCGGTCAGGCGGCCTTCTTCGTCGTAAACGATCAGGGAGTGGGAGTATCCCGTCTCTGCGGACGTGGCGCCCAGCTGCCGGCTGTTGTAGTATTCCTCGGAAGTCTGGTTGCCCAGATCGTCGTAGGTATAGGCCGCCATGGCATATCCCATGGTCGTATCGGTCAGCTGTTCGTTGGCATCGTAATACGACTCTTCAACGACATCTCCCAGGTCGTTGTATTTGGTCTTCATGATGGCGTATCCGCGCTGGCAGACACACAGCTGGCCCGCACGGTCATAATAGCTCTCACTTGTCTGGCGCCCGGCCAGATCATAGGTATAGCGTGCGGAAGCATACTCACCGTTGTAGAGGACCGGCTGTCCGGAAATATCGAAATAGCTGACAGAGAGAACATGGCCGTCCATGTCCACTGTCCTGGTCAGCCAGGAATACAGTGTCTTGTTGTTGACAGCCGGTTTCCCGTCAATATTGAGCAGATGTTCCTCGATACAGAAATTACGTTCATCATACGAGTAGGTAATGATGCTGTAACCGTTGCTGCACCAGGTCTGCTCGCCCTCACGGTTAAAGAAAGCCTCACGGATAAGATTGTCGTTGTTGTCATAGCCGGAGGTAAGCGCTGCGTATCCCTTGCTGAGAATGATGGGACGCCCCTCTTCATCGAGGTATTCCTTCTTTATATTCCTCCGACGCTCATCAAAAGTATTGCGGACCATAGCATAGCCGGCGCCGCACAGAATAGGCTGGTCCTTGACATCCAGGTATGTCTCGAGAAGGATGTCTCCGTTCTTATCGACCTGACGCGTCATAGCTGCATAACCGTAGCTTGTGTACGTTCTCTCCAGCTTGTCGTCATAATAGGTCAGGCGCGTCACATACTGGTTCTCATCGCGCTCGTATTCCACCGCAGCATATCCGGCTTTGGAAATGACCAGGTCACCGGAACCGTCCACATAGGAGCGGCGCCAGATCAGGCCGCTGTTGTCGCGTTCATATTGAATACCGGCATATCCGGCGGAGATCGTCACAGGCAGGCCGTTCTTATCCAGATAAGTCTCGCTGATCCTGCGGTTGTCGCCGTCGTAGGCATAGACAACGGATGAGAAGCCAAGCGCCGTCTCTGACGGCTGCAGCGCTGCCGACAGGTAGTCCTCGCGCAGGATATTCCCGCGCGCATCATATGAAGTATGCGTAACGAAAATACGGTCTGTCAGTGAGGATATTCTCTCCTGTTCATCCAGATACTGCTCCATCACGATATGGCCCTTCTGGTCATACTCGCGCTGGTGAACGGAGAAGCCCTCCGGAAGTCGAATCAGGCTGTCATCCACATCCAGGTAACGTTCCTGCAGCGTCCGGTCCGCATAGTCGTAAATATATGCGATCGCAGAGAAACCCTTCGCGTTGATCACGCGCTTCATTCCGGTATCCAGATAGTTTTCCTGCGAAACACGTCCGCGCTTGTCATAATCATAGGCGATCGCGGCGTATCCGCCCTCTGTCATAACGATCTCCCCGCCTTTATAATAGACGGAGCGGGTCAGGTTGTCATCGCCGTCGTACTCATGGCTTATCAGATCATATCCGTCCGGGAGCACGGCTGCCTTGCCTTCACCTGCGTAGTAGGCTTCTTCAATGCAGTTGCCGTGTTTGTCGCGGGCATAAGTGACATAGTTATATCCGCCGTCCTGTATGGCGGGTTCGCCGTTGGAATCGTAATATCCTTCGCTGGTCAGGAAGCCCTGTGAATTCCAGGTCTGCACCAGTTTGGCATAGCCGTCCCGGGTGACCATCATATCACCGTTCTTATCGAAGAACGTCTTCGTCAGCAGATGGCCGGTTCCGTTATAGGTGCATACCATCTTCGCGTAGCCGGCGGTGGAGACAACGTAATTATTGTCAGCATCGAAGTACTCTTCCGTGAGGATGTTGCCGTAGGGATCGTAGGTAAATCTGCGGGAGGCATAATCCCCACGGACCATGTAAGGCTGCTTGCTCTCATCGTAAAAGTTCTCGGTAAGCAGGCGGTTCTGATCATCGTACGTTCTTCTCACGATGGCGGCGCCGGCCTTGACGGATGTGATCCCGCCGTCCGCACCGTAATAGACCTCTCTGGTCAGATTGCCCCGAAGATCATATTCACGGACAAATGTGGCGTATCCCTTCGGGCAGACGGCACGATTGCCTTCCGCGTCATAGTAAGACTCCCGGGTCTGGTGTCCGTCCGCATCCCAGCGGAATGTGGCTTTCTGGTACCCGTCACGAATCGTGACAGGTTCTTTATTCTCATCATAATAGGCGACCGATGTCCGGTTCCCCATGGAATCGTAGGTCACTTTCTCCAGGGCATAGCCCTTGAGGATCTTTACCGGCTTTCTGTCCGCATCCAGGAATGCGGTCGCTGTGCGGACACCGTCAGCGTTGAATGACTGGAGCAGGACAGCATAGTTTTCGCGGTTGGTGATCAGTTTGCCGTCCGCGTCATAATAAGCCTCCTCAAGCACATTGCCGTACTTATCGCATTTGCGGGTAAGTCTGGCATAATCTTCGGAGGAGGGAACGATCAGCTGCCCATTCTCATCATAGAATGACTTTTCAAGGAGTTCCCCGTTCCGGTCATAGGTCTGGGTAAAGGATGCATAACCCTTATGGATCCGGGTCGGCTTCTCATCCACATCCAGATAATCCGTCCTGCTCACCATTCCCGTGAGTTCGTCATAGGTATGGAAAACGGCATGATACCCTTCCGGCAGCAGGGTCGGCTCAAGGTCGGATCCGTAATAGCGCTCCCAGATCTTATTATGGTGGTCATCGTAAATATACACCGTTCTTGCCCGTCCGTTGGATACGACCGGCTCGTCCTGTGCATTGTAATAGGTGACCACGGCCAGATTGCCGGCCAGGTCCCAGTGGGTGACGACCGTCGCATAGCCCTGCGGCTGGGTCAGCACTTCACCGTCCGCCGAGAAATAGCGCAGACCGGTGCGGAATTTACCATAAGGATAAGAGCGCACTGCAGCGGCATACTGTCCGCCTGCGGACACAAGATGGCCATCGGCATCGAGCAGCGCTTCCCACAGAGGATACCCGTTCTTGTTATACTCATAGAGGAGAGCCCAATAGCCCAGCTGAGTATTGCATGGTTTGCCGCTCTCATCATAATAGCGGGCTGATGACTGAATACCGTCGTGAGTGTAATTGAACACGGCATGGTGGGCTCCCGTGGAGATGGCGGTGTCCGGATTGCCGTCCTTATCGAAATACTTCTCTTCAAACAGCAGTTTCTTATCCGGTCCGCCGTACCTCATGGACCGGGCGTAATAGCCTTCCTTCTTTTCGCACGGTTCTCCTTCTTTATCATAATAAGATTCATAGACCGGCGGCGCGTCGATCTCATCGGAATCATACTGATACTGAATAGAGGCATACTGGAACTCATCGTTTCGGGTGGGTTTCCACTCATGATCATAGTAAGTCGTGGAAATGACCTGACCATTCTCGTTGCGTTCGTTGATATAGCCGGCTATGCCGGCTTTGATCTCGATCAGCTCAAGATCCGTACCGAAGTATCTCTCCCGGCGGATCTGGTCGAGCGCGGTCTTTATACGCGGCGTCTCGTGCCATTTAAATTTCGGAGTATCGGCAAACAGGAACTCAATCCGGCAGAAGCCGTTGTTGCCCATGGTATACTGGCCTACCGTATCGTAATATGTGTACCGGTAATCATAATCCGGACCGTTGTATTCATATTCCACGACGGAGTAGCCGTTCCGGGTCATGGTCGGCTGGTCGTCTGCTCCGAAGAACCGCTCATAGTGCTTGGTTCTGGACTTACCGTAGTATTCGAAAGTAATCTTCGCCTGGCCGGATTCGGATTTGATCAGATTCTGGTCCTCGCCCAGATATTTCGTTTCGATCACACGCTGCAGATCATCATAGGTATAAACGACACTGGCATATCCTTCATCGGCCTGGATATACTCTCCCTCCGTATCGAAATAATCGGTCCGGGTAAGGTGTCCGTATTCATTGTACTGGTTGACCTGGCGGTGATAATGATCCGATCCGAGCACCTGCTTTCCGTCGGAGTTATAGATCTCCTCCTCGAGCAGCCGGTATACGCTGTACGCGTCCGCACCCTTGCTGGTATCGGGAATCGGGACTTCCACGAATCTGGCGACCTTTTCTGTGGGGATCTCTTCCTTATCATAGTACTGCGCAACATACTCGGATACGATGATCGCCCCGCCTTCGGGTCCGTTCAGGAGAGCGCCGTCCTCATCCAGATAGGTCTTCTTTATCGTCAGTTCTTCCTGCCCGTTATATTTATGTTCGTAAAGAATCTGGGCATATCCGCCTACCGGGCGGGTCAGTTTTCCGTCCGCCCCGAAGTATTCCGTAGACTTAAGCGTAGCGCCTTCCCAGGTGTCTCTCCGGTAGCTGTAGCTTCCCGGAATATCCGCGCGGTTCCCCTGCGCGTCAAAGCGGTCTTCTGTTACGGGATAGGAATTGCCTTCCTCATCGGTATACCAGGTATACTCCGCCCGGGCATAACCCAGGTCGGTTACCACCAATTCTCCCGACAGGCCGTAAAAAGCTTCGGTCAGCAGATTGTCATACTCATCATAGGTATATTCAGCGCGGTTAAATCCCCTGGCGTTGACTGCCGGAGCCCCATCGAGAGTGTGTGCTTTCTCGGCGATCAGGTTTCCGTGTTCGTCCCATTCACAGTCAGTTTCCGTAAATTCAGGCAGCTTCAGAGAATCAAGAATAGAAGCATCGTCGCCCTGATCGAGCAGGATGCTCCTGTTTGATGCTGCCTGCAGTGAAGCTGGCATCAGCGCGCATATAAAACTTATTGATAAAACAGCGCAGCCTTTCCAGACTTTTTTCATAGTTGCTCCTAAATAAATCTATCTCTTCTTTCGGCGAATATTCTGTCCGCCCTTTTCCGCCCGCCCGGTCGTTTCCGCCCGCTGGTCGGTTTTCCCGTAATATTTCTTATAATAATATCGTTTCCGGTAATATCCGCCTTCCTCGAGCTTTTCCCCGTAAAAGACAAAGCCCATGACATTCATTCCGGTCAGTTCGGCTGCATTCAGCGCTTTCTTAAGATCCCGGTGATCGGAGAAGTTCTGTCTGGTGACAAACAAACATCCGGCAACCTGCGAAGACAGTACCAGCGGATCGGTCACGATATTGACCGGCGGCATATCAAGCAGCACCAGTTCATATTCTTTCCCCATCTCGTCCAGGATTCGGGTCATGTGTTCCGACCCGAGCAGTTCCGCAGGGTTTGGCGGGAACTTGCCTGAAGGAAGAAGATCCAGCGACTCATGGATATTCCTGATCACGGCATCCTGCCAGCGGCAGTCTCCCAGCAAAGCCTCGGACAGGCCGTTCTTAGCCTTCTCATAGTTAAAGATATCCCGCTGGCAGCCCCTGCGCAGATCCGCATCGACCAGCAGTACTTTTTTCCTGCTCAGCGCACAGGAGATCGCAAGGTTCGCCGCAATGGTGGATTTACCTTCACCCGAAACAGCGCTGGTAACGACCACCATATTCGACGGTTTATCCACCAGGGTATAGAGCAGATTCATTCGGAGCCTTGCATAGCTCTCCATCTGTTCCATGGGACTCTTTTTGGTCAGCACAAAATCGCCTGCATCGGAATCATCCCCTTTGATGCGTCTTATGGAGGAGAGAACCGGAGGCTCATAATTCTCGGTAAGGTCCTTTTCATCTGTGATCCTGCGGTTAAACAGGAAGATCAGGAAGATCACGCCCAAACCGAGTATCGTACCGGCCATGGCACCGATCACGCCTCTGCGCATCGGCCTGCGGTTGTCCGCGTGTTCCGGCACGGAGGCATAGTCTATCACTTCAACGCTTCCGGCGCCGACAACGCGGATGATCTCCGCAGGTGCCACGTCAAGCACGGTATTGCATATGTCAGCGGAGAGCTGCGGCTCCCCGGTTATGGAGCTGACCCTCACCACACCGGTATCCGCAATGGAATTCATGCCGAGCGATCCGGAGATAAACGCGGGCTCGATGCCCGGATAATCACGGGACAGCCGTTCAGCCACCACATCCATGACCTTTTTGCTCCGGACGACGATCATGTAAGTATCGATCAGTTTAACGGCGGAGTCAAGATCCGTGGTGCTGGCATACTGGTAATTGACCAGATTCGGATTGCCGTTGAAGACATACATTGTCCCGGATGCCGTGTAGGTATTGGGAAGCCGGAAAGTGGTATGCCAGTAGCGATAGCCGAAGCCAAGGACAGCCAGCGCGATGGGAATCCATATCCATTTGACAATATACTTCACCAGTTTGGATAAATCAATAATAATTTCATTATCATTCATTGCCGGTTTTTTCCTCTTTTCCGATTACTCGGAGATGACCAGGTGCCTCTGCTTAAGGTTGACGTTCAACGCGCCTGACAGGAATTCCTCGATCGTATCGGCATGCTGCGCCAGATTCAGGTCATAGTCCTTGTTCATTCCCTGGATCCTCAGCACCAGCTCGCTGCCTGCATTCTCAGCGACCACATCGAAGGCTTCCTCGTCCAGTTCGATCAGGGTGACTTCCTTGCTGGTCATTCCATCGACGGATCCTTCCTGCCATCCCTTTTCGAGGTTTGCCACCGCATATCCGTGGCGGAGGATGGCTCCCTGGACATAGGGACGTCTCGATCCCGAAGAACTGACTTCGATGACCGGTCTTACCGCAACGATATTCTTTTCACTGCGGCGGACATCCACGTACATTTTCACATCAATGGTCATCCGGTCGACTGCCCGTCCTTCTTCTACGATCTGACCCAGCACAATGCCTTCTCTGGTCAGATCGATCCGGCCGGTTCCCTCGAAGGTGTCGTAGGTAAAGACCCACTTGGTGTCCAGGAAATTGCGAAGTGTTTCGATATCTTCCACATCGTTCACGATCGCCCTGAACTTATCCTCCACGCGGACCACCGGCGGATAGGCCACATTCAGCGTTTCCGCCTTCACGGTATTCGGATCCGCTTCGCGAAGGGCTTCAAACCAGCAGGAAGCATCGACGACACCGGTCTGCGCCAGCCCCTGCGATTTCTGGAATTCTTTCACCGCGCCTTCCGTGCCGGGGCCGAAAGCTCCGTCCACTCCGCCTTCGAGATACTTCAGGTCATTTAATGCCTGCTGCAGCGTACTGACACGATCTCCGGAAGAACCGGACCTCAGATCCTCCCATTCAGTCAAAGACGGGAGGGCGTCAAGGTCGAGAGCCGGGATCGACGCCGCTATCTCTTCAAGAGGTACGTATCCTGTCTTCCCGCGTCCGTAGGAGATCGCAAGATAATTCTCGTTCACAACGCCGAGCGCATCCAGCGAGTCCAGCGACGGATGAAGGGACACCGCGTCCTCATCAAGGTCTTTTAATACCGTCAGAGAACATTTTTCTTTGCCTGAAAACACCACTTCCTGTGCCAAAACGGCGCCTGACATGCAGCCAGACAGGACCGCGCCTGCCAGAAACAGGCCCAACATTCTTTTTCTCATGACTACTTCTCCTCTACCTTGACTACGTTGCCGTACACATCCTTATATTCTTTGGTTACTTTTCCGTCTTCCGAATAATGATAATCGACCCGGACATATTTTTTGGATCCGACCGGAGCCGGTACCCCGCCGGCATTATAATATGCCGTCCCGATATGTTTGCCGGCATCGTTGTAAGTCGTTTCGTACCTCGAATAGCCGGATTTCGTCTGCACTTCGTTTCCGTATGCGTCATAATAGGTGATCAGCACGGTGTTTTTGTCCGGATATTCTGTCGTCGTCTGGGCGTATCCCGATTTGCACGCCGTAAGGTTTCCTTCAGCATCCAGGAATTTCCTTCGGATCTCTTTTCCTTCATCGTTATATTCCATGGCGATTCCGGCATATCCCGCATCCACCGTGATCGGGTCATCGTAGAAGCCGTAGTACCTTTCGAGCACGACATTGTCATCGCTGTCGTATTCGCGTTTGACCACGTGGTACCATTTATCGACGGGCATCACCTGGAAACCTTCCTTAGTATAATAGGCTTCATAGGTCTTGTTGCCCCGTTCGTCATATTCATTGACCACTACCGCGTAGCCGTCTTCGTTGTCCACCCGCTGGTCATTGAGATCAACAAAGGTGCTTCTGACCGGTTTTCTCTGCTCGTTGTATTCCTTGATGGTCGCCGCATAAGGCTTATCCTTGCGGTTGATCTGGTTTCCCTGCGTGTCATACCACTTTTCAAAGATCACATTGCCGGCTTCATCAAACTCACTGGTGGTCATGGCATAACCGGCTTCGAGCATGACCGGTTCACCGTCGGTCCCCAGATATTCCGTTTTTACGACCTTTCCGTCATCGGAAGACTCGCGGCGGATGGAGCTGTATCCCTTCGGAAGGACCGCCGCCTGACCGTCCGCATCGAAATAGGAAACCATCACGACCTGCCCTTCGTCGTTGTAGATACGCTGCACAGTAGCATACCCGCCGATATTCATGGGTTTGCCGGCCGCATCCATGTATGTCTCCCGGGTGACCTTTTCGTCTTCATTGTATTCCTTCTCTGTCCAGGCACATCCCTTCGACTCAAGAATAAGCAGTCCGCCTGCATTGAATTTCTTCTTGGACGTCTCGTTGCCGGCCGCATCAAAGGTACGCAGCGTCGTTGCCGCGCCGTTCACTTCCACGGGAAGCCTCCGGTCATCGTAATAGCGGGTAGCGATCTCATTGCCGGCCGCATCATAGTCATGGTAGGCAAGGGCATACCCTTTGGCTTTATTCACCGCCAGTGCGTCGTACATGTTCAGGTAAGCTTCCATGACCCGCTTCCCGTTGCTGTAGGCAGCCTTGTAACCGCTGTAGCCTCCCATGTCACGGCGTTCATTCATCCGGTTGAAGTATTCAGCCTTGATCAAATGATCTTCATCATCATATACGTAAGTGGCCCTCGCATATCCCCGCTCATACGGATAAACAGGATAACCATTTGCGTTATAATAGGCTTCCTCCGTTTTATTGCCGTTTGCATCATACAGACGAACCACGATCGCGTAGCCTGAAGCGGTCATGCAGTATTCTTCATCCGTCCCCACATAAGCTTCCCGGATAATGTTTCCGCCCTTATCATAGGTCCGGTTGACTCCGGCATAACCTTTCCGGGTCAGCATCAGTTCCCCGTTTTTATTGTAATAGCGCTCGGTCACTTTGTTGCCGAGGTTATCGTAGGTAAAGCCGATCTGGTAGTAGCCGTCTCCCATGGGCGTCGGTTCGCCCAAAGCGTTGAAGTAACTCTCCTTTGCCAGATTGCCGTCATGGTCGTATTCACGCTTCACATTGGCATAGCCTCTGGCTGAGATAAGTTCTTCATGCTCGTCAAAGAAAGAGACACTCACGACATTGCCGGCTTTATCCACTTCGCGCACGACATGGGCGTAACCCTTCTTTGTGTTGACGACTGGCTTGTCCTCATCATCCAGGTACTTCTCATCGAGCTTTGTGTTCTTATCGAGATAGACCGCGTCATACCCGCTGATTCCGGTTGAAAGAGTGATCCTCCGTCCGTCCGGCCCGAAGTACCGCTCGGAGCTGACCAGTCCCTGGTCGTCATAGGTGTATTTAACTGCGGCATAACCGGCTGACTTTGACATCACGCTGCTGCCGTCCGTACCCAGATATCTTTCTTCGGTCTTCTGGCGCAGAACGTTATATTCACGTTCGACCACGGCATAACCGTTCTTTACGGCGACAGGCTCATCGTTCTCATCATAATAGGAAACGCGGATCACATCTCCCATGCCGTCAACATCGCGTACCACGCTGGCATAGCCAAGGTCTGCATTCATGACCGGTCTGCCGCTGCGGTCGAGCCACATTTCTTCGAGCTTCGTACCGTTATTATGGTAGACGCAGCGGTAACCGCTCACGCCGCTGGGCAGGACGATCGGTCTGCCGTCCATCCAGAAATACCGCTCACCGCTTACGCGGCCTTTCTTATCGTACTCATACTTGACCTTGGCATAACCCAGGCCGGCAACCACCATGCCCTGTCCTTCCTCATCAAGATAGCTCTCGGAGGTTTTCTGGTGGCGGCTGTTGTATTTCATGTTGACTACCGAGTAGCCTTCGTTCACCATCACCGGCTGGTAATTCTCATCGAAGTAGGAGACGCGGATAACATTGCCCAGTCCGTCGACCTGGCGGACGATGTGGGCATATCCCGCTTCCCTGTTCATCACCGGCTGGTCATCTTCGTCCAGCCACATCTCGTCAAGTTTGATCTTCTCGTTCAGGTTGAGGCACTTGTAACCGCTCACTCCGTTCTCAAGGACGATCCTTCCGCCGCCCGTGCTGAAATAGCGCTCGCAGCAGACCATTCCCTGAACATCATATTCGTATGTGATCGATGCGTAACCGCCGGAACGCAGAAGTACCGGCATGCCGTAGCCATCGAAATAACTTTCACGGGTCTTGCGTCCTGCTGCATCGTACTCTCTTGTCAGCATCGCGTAACCTTCACGCTGAGCCTCCAGCCTGTCATTCTCATCGTAGAACGTGACCTTCACGATATTTCCGTGCTGGTCGGTCTCACGTTCGACCCTGGCATAGCCTTTTTCAATATTGAACGCAGGATTTCCGTCCTCGTCCAGCCACTGTTCTTTCAGCCGGTTCTTCTCATCCAGATTTACGATATCGCATCCGGCCACACCGGAGGCAAGCGTAATGGGCCTTCCGTTCGTTCCGAAATAGCGCTCGCTTGAGACAAGGCCCTGCCTGTCATACGTATATTCCACGCTGGCATAGCCGGCACCGGGCTTGAGGATCGCCTGGCCGGTACGGCCGAAGTAGCTCTCCTTTGTCATCTGCTGCACGTCATTGAACTCACGTTCCACGGAAGCAAAGCCTTCCTTGACCGTGATCGGATGATCCTGCTGGTCAAAGAATGAGATGCGCGTGATGTTCCCCTCCGCATCCGCCTCACGCTTTACATGAGCGTAGCCGACGTCCTTGTTGATCACGGGCTGATCCTTCACGCCTATGAACTGCTGTTCAAGCTTGACCGATTTGTTCAGGTTGACACAGGTAAAGCCGCTGATATCGTTGCCCAGCGCGATCCGCCTGCCGTCATCGCCGTAATAGCGTTCCGCACTGACCAGTCCCATCTCGTCATATTCGTAGGAGATCGCCGCATACCCTTTGGACGGCAGCTTGATCAGTTCATTGTCCTCGTCGTAATAGCTTTCTTTGATCTTTTTGCCGTTTTCGTCATATTCCCTGGCGACAGCGGCATATCCGTCACTCAGGCGGATGGGATCGTCAAACTCGTCAAAGTAGGCCACGTGGTAGACCAGTCCCGATTCATCCGCATCGCGGATGATATGAGCACAGCCTTTCTTGAGGTTGATGATCGGCTCGTCATTTTCGTCGATCCACATTTCCTCGAGCTTGACGTTGTCGTTAAGGTAGTTCACGCGGTATCCGCTTGAACCGTCAGAGAGTGTGATCCGCTTTCCGTTAATGCCGAAATAGCGCTCGCAGCACACATATCCGCGCTCATCATATTCGAAAGTTACGGCCGCATAGCCTCCTGACGGCAGAAGAATTGCCTTGCCGTTTTCGCCGAAGTAGCTTTCGCGTACTACCTGCCTCTCATCATTGTATTTCCGAACGATGGTCGCATAACCTTCGTCAATGGTGACAGGCTTATCCGATGCATCGTAATAGGACTCTCTTAAGATATTTCCGTTTTCGTCGAGCTCCCTCTGGACCCTGGCATATCCCAGCTTCAGGTTCATGGCCGGCGTCTCGTCAACATCGAGCCACAGTTCTTCGAGTTTAGTGGTCTTGTTGTGGTTGACGGCTTTGTAGCCGCTCACACCGTTGCTTAAGCGCGTGCGGCTGCCGTCCGGGCCGAAATAGCGCTCTGCGCTGACCAGACCCTGGTCATCATACTCGTAAGTAACGGCAGCGTAGCCGGCACTGGGCAGGATCGTCAGGTTTCCGTCCACGTCGAAGTAGCTCTCCATGATGACTTTTCCGTTTTCATTATAGTCTCTGGAGACAAACGCATAACCCTGCTCGACCTCGATCGGGTCAAGGTTCTCGTCGTAGTAAGCCACATAATAGATCAGGCCGTCCTCATCAACATCGCGGACCACATAAGCGAAACCGGTCCTTGAGTTCATCACGGGCTGGTCGTTCTCGTCCACGAACATCTCTTCGAGCTTGATCTTCTCATTCAGGTTGATGGTGCTGTAACCGCTGATCCCGTTCGAGAGCGTGATCCGGTTTCCGTCTTTTCCGTAGTAACGCTCGAAGTTCACCAGCCCCATCGAGTCGTATTCATAAGTGATGGATGAGTAGCCGGCTCCCGGCAGGATGGAGGGATCTCCGAACTTGTCGAAATAGCTCTCCCTTGTGACCTGTCCCCACTCATCGTATTCCCACGCGATCGAAGCATATCCGTCCGTGGAGACTGCCGGATTTCCGTCCGTCCCCAGATAAGTCTCACGGGTCTCGTTGCCGTCATCGTCATACTCAAATACGATACCGGCATAACCGGCACCGGGAAGGATCCTCGGTTCCCCGTTCTGGTTAAAATAGCTTTCCTTCACGATGCGGCGTTCGTCATCATATTCACGCCTGACCGTGGCATAGCCGCCTACCTGGATGATCTCTCCGTTCTCTCCGTAGTAGGTCTCGGCTGTAATGTTTCCGTCATCGTCGTACTCATAGCCGATGCCCGCATAGCCGGATCCGGGCAGACGGACAGGATTGCCGTCTCCGCCAAGATAGCTTTCTTTGATCTTCCGGCTCTCGTCGTCATACTCCCTGAGTACCACGGCGTAGCCTTTTTTCTGAACGGCCAGGTCCCCGTTCTCATCGTAGAATGACACGCTTGTGATATTGCCTTTATCATCCTTTTCACGCTTAACGCGCGCAAAACCTGCTTCCTCATTGAACACGGGCTCATCGTTGACCCCGATCCATATCTGTTCGAGTTTTAATGACTTGTTCAGGTTAACGGCGGTGTATCCGCTCGTGCCGTTCTCAACAAGGGTCCTTTCCCCGTCCTCTCCGTAATAACGTTCGGCACTGACAAGTCCGTCCTCGTCATATTCATATTCAACAGTCGCATAACCGGTCGAAGGAATCGCGACAAGGTTTCCTTCCTCATCGAGATATCTTTCCAGCGTCTTATGCTGATGATCGTCGTATTCCCGCTCCACCGCGGCGTAACCCGACTTCTGGGTGAGCGGCTTATCGTTTTCATCGTAGAATGAAACCCGGACGATATTCCCGGATCCATCCTTTTCCCTCACAACATGCGCAAAGCCGGCATCTTCATTCAAGGCCGGCTCATCATTTTCGTCAAGCCAAAGCAGCTCAAGCTTTGTATCCTCGGACAGGTTGACCGCGTCATACCCGCTGACCCCGTTTTCGAGCGCCATGCGCTCCCCGTCCGGACCAAAATAACGCTCTTTACAGACTAGTCCCTGGTCGTCGTACTCGAAAGTGACACCGGCATAACCGAAGCCGGGAAGGATGACGCTCTGGCCGTCCGTGTCATAGAACCACCGTGAGAGCACAAAGCCCTCCGCATTTGTCTCCGTTCGTTCGAGCCATTCGGATTCTCCGTCTCCGACTATTTCTCCGTCAGAATCGACGTAGTGTTCCTCTACCGATGTAAGATCTTCTGCCGGAACCTCGGTGCTTAACGTCTCAGGCTCCACACTTTCCTGTGCGGCAGCCTGGGCTGTCATCATCAGCAGGAAGCCCAGAGTCACCAGGCTTTTCCGGATCATCTTCTTTCTCATCGCCGTTCTCCTAAAAACAAGTCTGGCCGGAGCCCGTCAAAGACGGGCCTTCCGGCTGATGGGTCCCTTTCGGGAAATATCTGTTTCTGTAATATTACCTGATCGGATGATCACTCTGTGATCTCGCTTCCGTCCGGAGCGTAATTGGTGGTCACCTTGCTGCCGTCCTCGTTATACACGGTGACGAAACCGGCAAGATCTTTGCCGGGAAGCGCAATGGGCTCTTCGTCAGCGCCGAAGTAAGCTTCCTGAGTCTTGCGGCCTTCCTCATCGTAAGCTCTTGCGACTATGGCATAGCCGGAGGGAGTCACGACAAGATTGTCATCAGCGTCGAAGAAGCTGACCAGGACAACATTGCCTTTTTCATCCGTGCCGCGTGTTACGTGAGCATAACCAGCCTCAGTGTTCATGACCGGCTCGTCATTCTCATCCAGCCATACCAGATCCAGCGGGAATCTTCCGCCGGAAGACTTAAATCCGCTCACACCGTTCTCAAGCGTGATACGATTGCCGTCAGCGCCGAAATAACGCTCGGCTGTGACATCGCCGTTCTCGTTATATTCATACATGACACAGGCATATCCTTTAGCCGGCAGTACGGCAAGTTTTTCGTCCATATCGCTGTAGCTGACTGCTACGACCTGTCCGTCTTCACTTAAAGCGGTGGTTTCGATAAAAGCAGCACCTGCTTCGTCGGTGACTTCTCCGGCCTCATCCAGATAAACGACCTGCTGATCTTCCGCCTCAGCGGGCATCTCGGTCTCTGCCGCGAATGCTGCTGCGCTCATCATCAGGATCATGCTGCCTGCGAGCAGTCCGTTCCAGAACATTTTTCTCTTCATTGCTGTCCTCCTACTTTGAAAAAATTTTATTAAGGTTATCGGATTTATAATCCTCCCAAAATAATATAATAACATACTTTGGGGGCTATTGCGTATAAGTTTGCGAAAAAAACTCAATTTAGCCGAGGCTTTTCCTAAATCGTTTTCATGCGTCAAATCCTACACCTGCAATATAGATAAGTTATAACACGGAATTCCTGATCATGTCTATATTTTTAGGGATTTACACGAATTCTTCACACTTCTTTTTCCGCCACTTTTTATCCCTGCGTTTTTGCGTTTTCTCCCCGGACTCACCGATTTTCACGAAACGTTTTCGCTCAAGGCGCAGAAAAACTCCGGCAGGAGGCACGCCGGAGCTTTTCTGAAGGAATTTAGCTATGAAAAAGCTGTTATTTATGTTGTGTCTTTTTTATCTTTTTACTTTCCGCTTCAATCGGCTTTTACGGTGATCGCGAGCGGTGTCTTTCCCGTAAGTTCGCAGCTTCGCTCATCCGGCTGTGAAGTGCCCGCATAGAGCACAGCCTCTCCGCTGCAGGTTTCCCTTTCGCCCTTATCGTTGATCACGGTGAAGGTATAGGGATCGAGCTCGACGGCGACCTGTTTTTCTTCGCCGCCTTTCAGGCGCACCCTCTTAAATCCGCACAGCCTGGGATTTTTCGGAGCGTCGCCGGATTCCAGGGAGACATAGACCTGGAGCACATCGCCGGTGTCTTTGTCCGACTCGTTTACGCAGGTAAGTTTTACGGTGCCCGCCCCGCCTTCGGTATTCTCGAACTTTGCTTCCTTCACCAGCACATTGCCGTAAGTCAGCCCGTAACCGAACGGGTAAAGAGGCGGTGTTTCCAGATAGCGGTAGGTCCGCCCTTTCATGGAATAATCCTCGAAATCGGGCAGCGGATCATCATCGTGATAGAAGGTGACGCACAGTTTTCCGGACGGGGAGACTTCCCCGAACAGGATCTTCGCCAGCGCTTCCCCGCCTCTTGCGCCCGGATACCAGCACTGGAGCACCGCGTCAAAATTATCCTGCGCAAAGCCAAGGTCCATGGCGCTTCCTGCGATCAGGCAGCAGATCACGGGTTTTCCGCTCTGCGCGAGCGCATTCATCAGTGTCCGCTGGGAAGCCGGCAGCAGAAGGTCGATCTTGTCTCCGGAAGCATAGCTGTTGCCGGTATCGCCCTCTTCGCCTTCGAGGGTCTCGTTGAGGCCGAGCACCAGCACGACCGCGTCTGAATTCTCCGCTACGATCAATGCCTCGGAGATGCGATCATTTTCAAATGCCAGGTGTTCGATCCGGTCCTGCGTGATATCGCAGCCGTCCGAGTAGAGGACGCGGATCTTCTCCCCGTTTTCTCCGGCCTTTTCCTGCGCATAGTGCAGGATGCCGTCAAGCGGAGTGATATATTCGGTCGCGGTACCGTGGTAGTTGCCCACCAGCGCCGCGCGGCTGTTCGCATTCGGGCCGATCACGCCGATCGTCTTTATGCCGGCGCCGAGCGGCAGGATGCCGTTGTTCTTCAAAAGAACGATGCTCTCCTCGGACGCTCTCTCCGCCACCTTAAGATGTTCATCGCACTCCACCACGCTGTAGGGGATGTCGTCGAACTCAGTCTCATCGAACAGCCCCAGCAGATAACGGGTCGTAAACAGCCGCTCGGCGGCCTCGGTGATCCGCTCCTCGCTGATCAGACCCTGCTCATAGGCTTCCATCAAGTGAAGGAAGGTATTGCCGCAGTTGAGGTCACATCCGGTATTTATGGCCAGGGCAGCGGATTCAGCTGCCGTCTTTGTCACATGGTGATTCTCATGGAAGTCACGTATTGCCCAGCAGTCAGAGACGAAATGACCTTCAAATCCCCATTTCCCGCGCAGGGTCTCCTCCATAAGCGGTTTGTTGGCGCAGCACGGTTCGCCGTTCGTCCGGTTGTAGGCGCCCATCACGGACTCTACTCCCGCTTCGCAGACCAGCTGCTCGAAGGCCGGAAGGTAAGTTTCATTCAGGTCCTTCGGTGAAGCTATGGCATCGAAAGAGTGGCGCACGGCCTCCGGTCCGGAATGCACCGCAAAGTGCTTGGCGCAGGCGGCGGCTTTCATGTATTCGCCGTCCCCCTGAAGCCCTCTGACGAAGGCCTTTCCGAGCTGCCCGGTAAGGTACGGATCCTCTCCGTACGTCTCCTGGCCTCTGCCCCAGCGCGGATCCCTGAAGATATTGATGTTGGGCGACCAGAAAGTCAGGCCTTTATAAATGTCCCTGTCTCCTTCGCCCGAATAGGCGTTGTACTTGGCACGGCCTTCCTCCGCGATCACGCCGGCGATCTCTCCGAGAAGCTGTTCGTCGAAGGTCGCCGCCATGCCCACCGCCTGCGGAAAGCCGGTGGCGGAGCCGGCTCTGGCTACGCCGTGCAGAGCCTCGCCCCACCAGTTGTAAGCCGGGATGCCGAGCCTGTCGATCGCCGGAGCGTCATATCTTAACTGTGACATCTTCTCTTCCAGTGTCATCTTTGCGACCAGCTTGGCCGCCCGTTCTCTCGCTTCCCGGCGATCCATGGCTCCCTCCCGTTCTTATGGTTTTTCTTTTCTGTTTCCTTTTGTTAACGAATTTCTGTTATTCCGCGTGAGGCATCAGCCCTTCACGGCGCCCGTTGTCAGGCCGTCGACGATCTGGTTGCTGAACAGGCAGTACACGATGATCGTCGGAATGATGGCGATCATGATCGCCGGAAACATCTTGTCGTAGTTGGTCTGGTACGGTGTCACGAACTTTGTCAGTGCTACCGGCAGCGTCTTCTTCATATCATCGGAGATAAAGACCAGGGCCAGCAGCAGCTCATTCCAGTTGTTGATGAAGGTCATCAGGCCGGTGACGAACAGACCTGTTCTCGACAGCGGCAGACAGATGGAAAAGAAGATCTTGTAGATAGAGCATCCGTCAATACAGGCCGACTCGAGCAGTTCGTTCGGAATGCTGCGGAAGAATCCGGTCATGATAAACACACAGGTCGGCAGCGAGAATGTCAGGTATGGCAGGATGAGTCCCCACAGGTTGTTGCTCAGGCCGATCTTGGCAAAACGCACGAACAGCGGAATGAGTACGCAGTGGACCGGGATCATCATACCGATCATAATGTAGATCATCGCAGCGCCGGAGAGTTTCCAGCGAAGGCGCCCGATCGCGAATGCCGCCATGGAGCCGAGCAGCATGCACAATACCAGGGTGATCACGCAAACGAACAGCGAGTTGAGCATCGCAACGCCCAGCTTACCGGCCTTCCATGCGACACCGTAGTTCTCCCAGTGGAAGCTTTCGGGCCATCCGAAAGGACTCTTGTAGATCTCAGCTCTCGTCTTTAATGACGTCATGCCGATCCAGCATAAGGGCGCGAGGTAGATCACCATCATAAAAACGAAGAAGATGTAGATCAGAACGGTTGAAGCCTTGATTTTTTGCTTGTTTTTCTGCATTTTTCAACCCTCCTTACATCTCGTAGCTTTCCGTCTTGAAGATCTTGTTGATGATCCCCGTGGCGATCAGGCAAAGCGCTACCAGAACAACGCCGATCGCACTGGCTTTGCCGTAATGGTTCCCGCCTTTGCTGGAGAAACCGGTACGATACAGGTAGGTTGCTAAAACGTCCATCTTCAGGTTCTCCGTCTTATCACCCAGCATTGAGTAGATCAGATCGAAGAACTTCAGCGAGCCGATGGCATTCAGGCTCATGGCGGTGCCGATCATCGGTTTGACCAACGGAAGGGTAATGTGGAAAAACGCCTGGGGTTTTGTGGCCCCGTCAATGTAGCTTGCCTCGTAAAGAGACTTGTTGATGCCGGAGATCTGGGCCATGTAGAGCATCATCGACTGGCCGACATACTGCCATAAGGCGACAAACGCGATGACCCACATGGGCAGCGTGATAAATCCTTTTGTATCGTACAGCCAGCCGGGTCCTTTAATACCCCAGAGCGACATCAGCAGGTTGTTGATACCGACCTTGGCGTGGAACAGGAATGCCCACAAAAGACCCAGGGCAGCAGACGAAAGAACGCAGGGAAGATAGATCACGTTCTTGAACAGGTTTCTCCCCTTGTTAATATTCGTCAGAAGACCTGCCAGCAAAAGGCCCATGATCAGCTGAGATATGCATGAAAACACGAGGAAAAAGAGCGAATTCTTCAGCGCGATGAACATGGTCGGATCTTTCAGAAGGTTCCTGAAATTTTTCAGTCCGACAAAGGTGTAGCTTCTTGTCACTTTGCTGTAATCGCACAGCGCGTAATAAAATGAGGTCACGATCGGGATAAACAACACCGCGGTAAACAGGATCAGCGCAGGCGCCACAAATAACACGACCGCCACTTTATTTCTCAACAGTTTATCCATAAGCTTTTCCCCTGTAAGAAATTTCTTATTTCTCTTTTCTTGGTTTATTGTGGAAAGGTTCTCGTTTTAGTGAATTGTCTGAACGGATGAAAATAGTAAAAATAAAGTTTTAGAAAAACGGCGGGACTGCCGCAATGACAGTCCCGCCAATTGGCCAGTTGCAATATTGTCTTATTCTGTGGTAGCTTCAGCAGCACCCTCTCTGTAGCCATTCTCAACATACCAGTCTTCAACAGCCTGGAAAGCTTCTTCCGGAGTCTTCTCCTGCTGGAAGATAGCAACCATCTGATTGTCGAAGTAAGAACCGGCATCGGAGGATACCAGGGACTCGTTGTAGAAACCGAAGGTTCCGGTAGCATTTCCGAAGATCTCCATAACGTCTGCCAGCTGTGCCGGAGCAACAGAAGCATCGTACTCAACCTTGGTAACCGGGATCTTGCCGCCGACTTCAGCGGTGTACTTCTGAGCGGTGTCGTCTGTGAAGTATTTCATCAGAGCAACGCAGGCTTCCGGATACTGAGTGGTGGAGCTCATAGCCAGAGAGTCGGATTTAGCAATGACTCTGTTGGGATCGTTTCCGCCTTCGATTGCCGGGAACTGGAACACGCCGCACTTCTCTTCGAAGTCGGGGTTAGCACCGTTCATCTGGCCGATTGCCCAGGAACCCTGGATCAGGATAGCAGCCTCTTCGAAATACAGAGCTGCGGTAGCATCATCGTTGGAGTCGCCTGCAGCGGTCTCCTGGAAGTACTGGCTAAGCTCAAGAAGTTTCTCGCCTGCGGCGATGGTCTTGTCCTGTACCCAGCTCTCTTCGCCGGCATTGATTGCTGCAAGGTCTACGCCTTCTCTGTCGCAGAGGTAACCAGCCAGCATGGACAGGCACCATGCGGTACCGGCGCTGATGGTGATGGGGGTGTAACCGGCTTCTTTGATCTTTGCGCAAACTTCAAGGAGCTCATCATAAGTAGTGGGAACTTCAACACCCGCTTCTTCGAAGATCTCTTTGTTGTAGAATACGCAGGCAGCTGCGATATTCAGCGGAATTGCATAGATCTGTCCATCATAGGTCTGCTGTGCGAAAACAGCATCGCTGGAGAAGGTATCTTTCCAGCCGTCAGCCAGATACTCATCAAGCGGAGCAGCAACGCCGGGGGCAACATAGTCGGTCAGGTTCGGGCCCGGGCTGACGATGAACACGTCCGGAGTCTGGTCGGCATCAACCAGAGCGTTCAGCTGTGTATAATACTCTTCAAGTGTGGTGGTGATCGGGGTTACGTGATACTGACCTTCATAATCAGCATTGAAGCGGTCAACAACCTCTTTAAAGCCTTTGGTAATGTTGTCTTCGGAAGCATCCAGGTCATCCCAGAACATCCAGGTGATCTCCTGTACTTCGTCCTCAGCATAAGCCGGAACGGCAGCCAGCAGAGAGGTTGCAACCATGGCGGTAGCCAGAACTGCAGATAACACTCTTCTCTTCATTCGTTAAGTCCTCCTTAAAATTGAATAACGATTTGTTACTTCACATGCAAACGCATATGCGGTCGGTGCCGGCAGGCACCCGTCCGATTTACCATGATTTTACTTTAGCTGACATGTCAGTGCATTACATTCGAATTCTTGCTAATTAATTATTAATTATTGCTGTTAGTTTTTTGGCCCGCTTCGTCATTTGGTCAGTTTCTACAGGATTTATGTTCGGATTTTGGTAAAAATGCCCTGTTTTGTTTGCCAATGTCGCTCAATTGGCGGACTATTGGTCCGCTTTTCAAATGTTTTCAATTTTCTTTTTGACAAATAACAGCAATTATTATACCCTATAGATATTCCAACTTTCGACTTTATCATATCAATTTTTGACAGAACACATTTGGCAGAAGGCAACAGAAGGTACAAGAAAGCAAAGAGGGATTTTTATGATTGCTAATCTGAACGGCGTCTATGAGACCGTCGAATACCGGGACGATTCTTCCCTTCAGCTCTATGACAATACGGATTATGAAGCTTACCCCCGGCACTGGCACACCTGCATAGAGATCATCATGCCGTCGCACAACCCGTACTCCATCGAGTACGACGGACAGAAGTGCACGCTGCAGGAAGGCGAGATCCTTTTCATCTGCCCGGGCGCTCTCCACTCGCTGGAAGCCTGCAAAGGACAGCGCTGGATCTTCCAGGCGGAGATGTCCGCCGTCACGCAGCTTTCCGATGTGGAAGCCTACCTGACCATTCTCTATCCGGCCCTTGTCATCTCACCGTCCCGTTCACCCGAGATCTACGATGATGTGCACCGGCTGTTTTCGGAGATCGTGCGCGAGTACTGTCAGGAAGATGTCTTCTACGAGGCTTCTATCTACAGCAAACTCATGGAGATGATGGTGCTCATCCGCCGCAACCACGCAGCGAACACAAACCCGCTCGGCGCCAGCGGCAGCAAGCAGCGTGAATACATGGATAAGTTCATGGATGTCTGCAACTTCATCAACGAGCACTGCACCGAAGATCTCTCCCTTGACATGGTCGCTGACCGCGCCGGCTTTTCAAAGTATCATTTCAGCCGGCTCTTCAAGCAGTTCACCAACATCAGCTTCTACAAATACCTGAACCAGAAAAGGATCGAAAACGCAGAAAAGCTTCTGATCCGGCCCGAAATGTCCGTCACAGAAGCCTCACTTGCTTCAGGCTTTACCAGCCTCTCCTCCTTCATCCGCATGTTCAAGCTGATAAAAGGCTGTACGCCCTCCGAGTACAGAGCGATGTATAACCTGTAAGAAGTGCATCTTACAAAATGTATCAAACAAAGTATATAACCCCAAAAACATATAACAAATAGACATATAAAAAGAGCGGTTCCACAACCCACGATGTGAGACAGAGGGTGTGGAACCGCCTTTTTATGCATGTTTACGACAGCTTTAGCGCGTTAATTTGCAAAAGGGGCCTGACCCCTCAGAATGTGAATTTGGCCAGCTGGGCCAGGGCGTAGTTGGAGACGAGGATCTCGCCGCCGCTGCCGAGGTCCCGAACGCTTACCTGGGAGGGGCCGCCGCCTTCTTCGACGGTGGTCTCTGATGCCAGGGTCATCCGGCCGTCCGCATCGGTCGTGAAGGTGCGGATAGTCAGTTCGCGCAGGCCTTCGCGGCTTCCTGAGACGAGGATCATCTTTCCGGCGAACATGCCGCCCCACAGGACGTGGCCCAGTTTCAGGGGATATTCGAGAGCTCTTTCAAATTCGCCCTCTCCCCATTTCTTAAAGATGGTCAGTTTGTCGCCGTGGAACTGTTCGACGATGGCCAGTTCGCGTTCTCCGTCTCCGTCAAGATCTTCAAAGACGATCTCGCTGGTGGGAACATCAAGAAGGCGGGTGATCTTCCACTCGCCGTTCTCACGAACAGCGCTGTAAGCACCTTCGGTGCCGCCGAAATAAAGGATGTCTCCTTCAGGGCGGCGTTCGGTCAGCATGGCATGATGTTTGAAAAGGCCTTCGTGGACGGTCTCCCTTCCGGTGACCTGCTCGCCGTCATAAGCAAGCATTTCAAGTGTACCGCCCCTTGACCAGTCATCCGTGAAATCTTTCCCGGTGGTCAGCTTGCCGGCTGCCAGATACCATCCGTCGCTTTCTTTGATAACGGCGAGCCGGTGCAGGTAAGGCACCTCGGCCAGCTCTTTGCGGGAGGCAGTGCACCACTTGCCGTCCCTGTTCTCCAGAGCGATCTCCACGATCCTGGAGTGGGGAGCGTCGAAGCCGGGATAAAATTCCTCGATGGAGAGCAGGCGGTCTTCTTTCACGGAATTCATGATGCCCATGACGCCGCCTTTGCCGCCCTCGATCCAGTGTACCTCGTCCGTGGCGCAGTTAACGACGGCCACCAGGCCGTTCTTCTGTTCGGACGCGGCTGCGTAGTATGGTTCTCCGCCCAGTGTCACGGTCGCGACCGCGTACAGGCCGGGCATATCATTGATCAAAATCTTTTTGGATGCTGCCATGACGTCTTCTCCTTTAATCAACGGGGATGTCATTCGAGTACATGATTCGATTTCACAGCTGGTTGTACGGTTTTTCCCCTTTGAGGACCGCCGTCACGCCGTCAAGCGCCTCGTGGAGCAGTCTGACGCGCTCGGAAGTTAAATTCGTGCAGGCATGCGGGGTGACAACGATGTTGTCAAGCGCCGCCACTTCCGGAGAAAGATCGGGCTCGAATTCGTGCACATCCAGCGCCGCTCCTTTAATGCGGTGATTCTTCAGCGCATCGACCAGCGCCTTCTCCTCCACGATCGGCCCGCGGGCCGCGTTGATCAGATAGGCGGTCGGCTTCATCAGCGCCAGTTTTTCAGCGTTGATCAGGTGATGCGTCGACGGCATCATCGGCATATGGATGGTCACCACATCGGCCGTGGCCAGAAGGTCCTCCATGCTCATGCGCACCGCGCCGCCAAGCGCCTCGGCGCGCTCCGGAGCCAGATCAAACATATCGGTGTAGATGATCTTCATTCCCAGTGCATGCGCCTTCTGCGCGACCACATAGCCGATCCGGCCCATGCCGATCACGCCCAGGGTCTTATCATAAAGCGTCATATCGCCGTCAAAGTAGAGGCACTTTTCCATATGGAGCGTGCGGCGAAGGTCACGGTCGTAGCGCACGACGCCGCGGCAGGCCGCCATCATGATGGCGATGGTCATCTCACTGGTCGCATCGATCACAGAGCGAGGCGCGTTGCATACGGCAATGCCTTTTTCCTTGGCATAGGCCACGTCGATATTGTCGGTGCCGGAACCCTGGTTGGCGATCACCTTCAGGTTCGGAGCCAGATCGATCAGCTCTTTGTCCATGCGGAATTCCATGATCGTGATCATGACATCTGCATCCGGGAGAAGTTCCCTGATCTCTTCACGCGTAAAGCACGTGAGCGGCTCCTTCGGTTTGAACACAGTCATGCCCTGCGTATACGAAAGGTAATATTCCTCAGGGATGTTATGGCTGAATATGATTTTCATTACGTCGTCATTCCTTTCCGGCGCTTAAAATACCCGCGGATGCCCTTGATCAGCGGCCACAGGATAGCAGCTGTGCCGAGGATGATGAAGGCTGCGCAGATCGGCCTGGTGAAGAAGATCTTGTAGCTGCCCTGGCTCATGACCAGGCTGCGGCGGAAGTTGCCCTCACACATCTGGCCCAGGATCAGCGCCAGTACGATCGGCGAAAGCGGGAACCCGCCCTTGGTCAGGAAGTATCCGACCACACCGGCGATGAACATTACGAGCACATCGTAGAAGTTATTGTTGATCGAATAGGATCCGATCGCACACATGACCATGATCACGGGGACCAGGATGCGCTTCGGGATGGAAACGATCTTGACGAACATGTTCTGGCCAAGCAGACCCAGAGTCAGGACGAAGACGTTCGCCAGCATAAATCCCGCAAAGATCGTGTGGACATCGGTCAGCCTTGTCAAAAAAAGCGCAGGGCCGGGCGTCATGTTGTGCATCTGCAGTGCGCCGAGCATGATAGCCGTATTCGCATCGCCCGGGATGCCCAGTGTCAGCAGCGGGATCAAGGCGCCGCCAGTGGTTCCGTTGTTGGAGGACTCCGGTGCTGCAATACCCTCGGGAAGGCCGGTTCCGAACAGCTCGGGATGCTTGGAGAAACGGCGCTCCATATCGTAGGAGATGAAAGCGCTGATATCGCCGCCGGCGCCGGGGATGATCCCGATGAAGGTGCCGGTGATGCCGCCGCGGAGAATGGTCGGAATGATGATCCGGAGGTCTTTCTTGTTCGGGATGGGGTTCCTTGTCTTCTTCGCCCGCGGGCGCTCAATATACAGTTCCTCGCAGGTGAGGAAGCACTGGCTGAGCGCAAACAGGCCAACCAGTACGGGAATGAAGGAGAGGCCCTTCATCAGGAAAACCGAACCGAAATTGAACCGCGAGAACGCGGTGATGTTGTCAATACCGATCATGGAAAGCAGAATGCCCATGCAGCCGGCCATCAGGCCCTTCACCAGGTTCTTGCCGCTGATGGAGGCGATGATGGAAAGACCGAAGAACGCCAGCGCAAAAGTCTCCGGAGCGGAAAAGCTTAAGGAGATCATCGCCAGGCGATGAGCGATGAGGATCATGATGATGCCGGAGATGATACCGCCGCCGAAGGACGATACCGTCGAAATACCCAAGGCGCGTCCGGCTTCACCTTTAAGTGTCATCGGGTAGCCGTCAAGGACGGTCGCCGCCGCGCTGGGCGTACCGGGCGTATTGATCAGACAGGCCGTGATGGACCCGCCATAGAGAGCGCCGCAGAAAATGCCGATCAGCATCAGCATGCCCGGCGCCGCATCCATACCGAAAGTCAGGGGCATCAGCAGGCACACGCCCATCGTGGAGGTCAGTCCGGGCATCGCCCCGAAAGCGATTCCCATGACCACGCCGGCGAGTGTACTGAGGATGACGATCGGCTGGAACAGATTTTGTAAGATCGCTAACATAGCTGTTCATCCTTTCTCTGCCGATAGCAGGTCTTTGTCAGATCAGGAATCCGGACGGCAGGACCACATGAAGCAGGTTCGTGAACACGTAGTACAGGACGCCCGTCACCGCAAAGGGAATGATGAACGCTGCCGGTTTATTGATCTCAGGAACTTTGTAATACAGATTCATCACGAGCATATAAATGATGGAGCTGACGACAAAGCCGACATACTGGATGCCCATCATGTACAGGAAGGTCGCGGCGATCGTCACCCAGACAATAGTATTCTCCTTTGAGAGTAGTCCAAGCGCGATACTGTTGTCTTTCTTTTTCTCCTCCTCGCTCTTCGACGCAAACTCAATATTGGTCGTGATCAGGTTGATCACGGAGAGCAGGATGATGATCACGCACATGATGCGCGGAAACCATCCGGGACCGGTGGCTCCGTTCGTGCCTTCCGGGAACGACCCGGCGATCACGAAGAATGTCACGGCGATCGCGATAAAGATGATTGAGATGACATCAGAAATTCTTTTCATAACTTTTCTCCAGTTTGAAGATACAGGAGGGACTGGCTTCAGTCCCTCCTGCATTGATCCGATTCGCAACCGGTACTAGTTATTTACAGGCGGATCAGCTAAGTCCCAGATTCTCGCACTGTTCAGAGATGACTTTATCCATGTCATCAAGCATCTTGAGGAAATCCTCAGCGTTCATATAATTGTTGGTGAACATGCTCGTCGCCATAACCTCCTGAATTTCAGGATCGGCCAGTGCATAACGGGTGGCAGCATCAACAGCATCGATGGCTTCCTGAGGCATTCCTTTCGGTCCGAGGAAGCCGCGGAACACGACAACGTCGGCACCGACATACCCCTTCTCCTGAGAGGTGGGAACATCCGGATAGCCCTCCAGTCTCTCGGGACTGAAGGTAAGGAGCATCTTAAGAAGGCCAGAATCAACGAAAGTCTTAACCTCCGCATCGGAAACGTTGACCGCTTCCACATTGCCGCCTGCGCAGGCAGTTGCAGCCGGGCCGCCGCCATCGCACGGAACGTGAACGATCTCAGCGCCGATATCCTCAGCAAACTCTGCAGCCAGGATGTGCCACGGGCCGCCGATACCGGAATTGGCAAAGCGGACGCCCGGATTCTCCTGCATGTAAGCTACGAAATCTTCGATCGTGTCATACGGCGCATCCTTCGGTACGCAGATGGTGCCGTAGCAGGAGTTGAAGTTGCAGATCGGCTCGAAATCATGATAGGTGTACTCAAAGCTCGTGGTATACGGAAGACCCAGGAGCTCTGCCACGCCCGCGGTGATGCAGGATCCGTCGTTGGGATCCTCAGCGCCTGCCGCAAAGCCGATGGCGCAGCCGCCGCCGGATTTGTTCACGACCGTAACTGGAACACCTAAATATTCCTGCATTTTCGGTGCCAGTGCACGAATCAGAGTATCAGTGCCGCCGCCCGCTGAAGGGGGAACAGTGATCTGCAGGGATTTTGCCGGATAGTTGTCAATGGGAGTCAGCTCCTCTTCTGCCATAACGCTTGTAGCCATCATGGAGATCGCTGCTGCCGCAACTAACAGTAACAGTCTTTTCTTCATTCTTTTTTCCTCCGTTTCTGTCTCACAGTTACCTTGCCAACAGTTTCCTTGTCTTGTGGGTCTATAGTTACGCAGGCATTCGCCTGAAATTCACTTTTTCAGAGCCCCGCTCTCTCAGCCGCCGCATTGAAGGCGCTCACGCATTTTTCGTACATGGCGCGGATGCTCGTTTCCGGGTTCACGCCCGGGTACGGCTTCACCTCGAGTGAGATGCTCGCCCGCTCTTTCCCGCGTCCGATAAATCCGCAGCGGATCATCTGCTCGAACTGGTCCTCAAAATCCTTCTGGGTAAACAGGGCACCTCTCACCTCAAGAGGCGGATGGGTGTGTCCGTAGAATACATTATCCTCTTCCAGCACCGCATCTCCCATATGGACGTGTTCAAATCCGATCTCTGCGCTGTCGGCGATCGACTGTTCCACGGTCTCGCACATCAGCGGAAGGTGGGCGATATCCATCATCAGGCCGCTGTTTTCGGCGCCTTCCGAGCGCATCTTGCGGATAAAGTCCGCGCACTCCGCAGTAGGGCCTAAGATCAGTTCCTTAAAGCGATGGCGCTCGATCGGCTCGAGCAGCACACGGATAGGAAACTGCTTTGCCTCTTCGCACAGTCTCAAGAAGAACTCGCTGTAGCGCTTCATCAGCTCCGGTCTCTTCTCCTCGCCGGCATCATGGCAGCCGGTAACGACGATGATCGGGCTTTCGGCCTCAGCCGCATTGAAAAGATGACGCCGCATGACCTGGTATGCGCTCTCCCGAACATCCTTATCGTCGCTGCAGGTATTATAGGGGCCGTCCACCTGGAAATAACCCGGGGTGTTGTAGTTGAGCACCTTATGCGTATCACGGAGCATCTTCAGGATCTGTCCCTTCAACCCCTCATCAAAAGGCAGGAAGCTCTCCATGGCCTCGAACTCATAAAGTGGTGTACACCGGCTGTATGCATCAAGCAGCGCGATGTCATCATCAAACCCTTCCGGGAACAACATGGTCGGGCTCATGCCAAACCGAACAACCTCACTGAACTGCACCATATTACTCACCTCCGGCCTCCCGGCCTGTGTTCAAGCGGTCTCCCGGCTCCTCGACAGTTTCCGTTGTGTTGTATACAATGTTTATCACCTCAGATTTGTTGACGTACCAACAAACGGCTATAATCATTGATAATATAAATGTATATGATGTATGCAACAAAGTCAATCAGCAATTAGAAACGAAATGGGGCAGTGTTTTTTATGCAGAATGACTAAAGCAGGGCGGTTGTTTGTATACAAGAGCGGGGGGGGGAAAAAGGGTGATTAAGATGATAATACAAGCCCGGTAAAGGGATCATGAGCACGTCGCTGACTTGAAAAGACTGCGCCGCCTATTTGGATGCTTTCTACGCAACTCGCGCTCTTGCGAGCGCTCAGACAAGCTTCGAAAGCATCCGCTAGGCGCAGCCTTTTCCGGCGTCAGCTTCCTACCGCTCATGACCCTCTTTGCCGGGCTTGTATTTTACAGTAACCATTCCTTACCCTCATCGCGTGTCCGGACCGCCCTGCGTCATCTGCAGATGACACCGGGAGGGCTGGCAAGACTGATTTACTAAAACCCACCGCCTATAGAGGCGTGAGTTTCAATGAATCGACAAGATGAAAAATCACCCGCTGTGCAGAAAGTAAAAAACGGTAGGGTTGCGGCTTGAGTTTGCAAGTTCTTTGCCCGTCCGGAGCGGGACAACGCTTCTATCGTCCCCGTAGGACGGGCAGATAAGAACGCTGCAAACGAAACAAAGCAAGCCGTGTTTTTTACTTCTGTACAGCGGGTGATATTTAATTATTTAAAAAGCTGTCCGGTGTCCTCCACCGATGACGCACTCGTCCGGATATGCTCCAATGCCACCATACAGCATATCCGCAGGTGCTTCTCGAGCAGGTCGGCCGCCACCGACGGCGGCTCCTGGCGGATCAGGCTGTTGAGGATCTGGATGTGCTCCTCGTTGGCGTCGTGCACCAGGTTGTTGTCCTGCTTGCTTGCGATGGTGATGCGCAGGTTGTCGTTGAGGGCGCGGTTCATCATCTCTATGATGTATTTGTTTCCGCACTGGTCCACGAAATAGTGGTGCATCTCCATGTCGATGTAATAGTGGGACAGGTAGTCGAGATGCCCGGAATTCATGTATTTGTGCTTTAAGTCGATGAGCCTGGCCACGTCGAGCCTGGGCGCCGCCATCTTCAGCGCCAGCGGTTCGAGGGCGATCCTGCACTGGAAGACCTGGAGCGCATCGTCGATGGTCACATCGTTGACATAGATGCCCTTTTTGGGCACTACCCTGAGATATCCCTGGGATTCAAGCCGGTTTACCGCTTCGCGGATGGGGGTCCGGCTCACGTTGTATTCTTCTGCAAGCTGCACCTCGTTCAGCTGCGATCCCGGCTCATACTCACATGAGATAAGCTTGTCAAGCATCTGCAGATAGACGGAGGACCGAAGTCCCGTGGCAAGTCTGTCGGATTGTCTGTCCATCATCATGGCCTCCCTTGTATGAGCGGTTTTCTGTTAATCCCAGTATAGTGTATCAGGGGCACCTGCGCAAGAAGATTCGGCCTGTTGTATGCAACAGCCGGTCAATGGACCTGCTCGTCGAATTTGACCAGTTCGTCGTATTCCTTGCCGACGATGGCCGCCATCTCGGGATCCATATCCTCCATGTGGTTCATCTCCAGCCAGGCGTCGGTCATGACGCGGCCCATCTCGTGGCCGATCAGGAAGCCGCCCATGCAAAGGACGTTGGTGTTGTTGACCTGTTTGGCGCGGCGTGCCTGGTATACACTCTCGACCAGCGCGGCGTACACGCCTTTATGTTTGTTGCAGATGATGCTGACGCCCATGCCGGTCCCGCACAGGGCGATGCCTCTGTCGAACCCGCCGCTCTGGATGCCCTCGGAGACGCGGCAGGCCGCATCCTGGTAAAGCATCGGTGCATCCGGATTGACGTCCGTAACATCGTAGCCCTGTTTTCTCAAATGATCCCTGATGGCATTTTTAAGGTCAAAGCCGTAGCGGTCAGCCGCCATGATGATCTTTTTGACATTCTCGTTTCGCATGAACTGTTACCTCTCCTTCTTTTATTTTCTCAGGTCAGCAAAGACCATGTCCAGGATGGCTGCGTTTCGAAGCGTCTCCTCCCGGCTCACCAGCGGCTCTTCCTGCCCGGTGATCACCCGGCCGAACTGCTCGATCTCGAGCATATAGTTCTGCGGACACATCACGCTGTAGACTGTCTCCACTTCGTCGAGCACTTCCACGTTGTCGGTATGGCCTCCGGTCTTTACGCTGAACCTGGCTTCGTTGCGGCAGTTGAAGTTGCAGGGAACTTCAATGCGTCCCTTCTCTCCTACCACGCAGTAATATCCTCTTGCATAAGAATCCAGGGATGCGTAGGCAGTGGCCAGCGTTCCGTCCGCATATTCGAGGGCGAAGACCGCCGCGGTATCGACACCGCGCTCCGGATCCATCTTGGCAAGAGCTTTTGCCTTAACGGGTTCGGCCCCGATCAGGTAGCTGATGACGCTGATGTCATAGCAGGCCATGTCGTAGAGGGCCCCGCCGCCGAGGTTTTGCTGCATGCGGATATTTCCCATGTCTTCGAGCAGGTCGGTGAGGTGGGCTTCCAGGTATTTGATCTTTCCGATCGTTCCGGCATCGAGGATCTCCTTCACCTTCTGTACGAGCGGCGCCTGCCTGTAGGCGAATGCTTCCATCAGGTAAACGCCTTTTTCGCGGCAGTAGTCGAACATCTCGGCAGCTTCTTTGGCGTCGAGCGCCATCGGTTTTTCGCAGAGGATGTGTTTGCCGGCATCGGCCGCCTTCTTCACCCACTCGCAGTGCATGGAGTTGGGAAGCGGAATATAGACTGCCTGCACCATCTCATCGGCAAGCAGCTGCTCGTAGCTGCCGTAGGCTTTTTCGGCCCCGAAGGCTTCTTTAAATGCCTGCGCCTTTTCCGTGCCGCGGCTGGCCACTGCATAGAGCTGCGCGTTGGAAGAGGCCAGGAGGCCCGGTATCGTTCTTACTTTCGCTATGGCCGCGCATCCGAGCACGCCCCATCTGATCTTTTCTGACATAGTATTACTCCTGTAAAGCTTAAAACGTCTGCATCTTGTCTTCCACGAATTCTCTCATTCCCTGGAAGATCAGGTAGACACTGGTCGCACCGGCATCCTGGTGGCCGATCGCGCGCTCCATCAGGGATTTCGCGCGGCCGAATTTCGCCACATACTTCTTGGTGTTCTCCATTCCCTGGCGCGCGCCTTCCTCGGCCGCTTTCAGGATGGTGAGCAGGTCTTCGCCGCGGTGCGCTTCCATCGCCTCAAGGGCAGGTACGAGCGCATCGACCATGGTCTTGTCGCCGACCTGGGCTTTGCCGCGCTCCTGGATGGCCGCAAGGCTCTTCTTCTCCATATCGATCAGGTGATCGCCGGTGATGACCTTTTCGGAGTCCATTCCCTTTGCGCCTGCCAGATAGAGGCTGCCGAAGATCACGCCCGATGCGCCGCCCATGGACATGAGCATGGCTTTGCCGGCTTCTTCGAACATCTGGTATACATCGCTCTCATCGGCCATCTTGAGCAGTTTTTTCTTTGCTTTCTGCATGCCGCCGGCCATGCCGATGCCGTGGTCGCCGTCGCCGATGGCGCTGTCCACTTCGGTCAGGTAGGGCTTGTTGGCGATGATCTTGTCGGCGATGTAGAGCAGCATGTTGCGGGTATCTTCCGCGCTGAGCTCATCGAGGACGCCCTCTTTGCTCCTGGTGATCACAGCTGCCTCAACATCGTTCTCGTCGAACTCGGGCTCTTCTTCCTCCTCGGTATCCTCCGCGGAAGCCGTCTCGACTCCGACGCTTCCCTTTGCATAGTAGGGTGAATAGCACGGAGCATCCAGGTATTTCTTCAGCTCGTCATCAAGACGAAGGATCGTGATCGAGAAGCCGCCCATCTCCATGCAGGTGCAGTAGGCTTTAACTTCGGCATCGTAGACTTTCAGGCCGTCTTTGTGAAGAAGCTTCGCCAGCTCATAGTAGACAAGGTTCAGCTCGAGAAGCGGTGTGGAGCCGAGGCCGTTGATCATGACCGCGATCTCCTCGCCTTCCTTAAGCTCCATCTCTTTCTGGAGCTCGCTGTACATTCTCGCGACGATCTCATTGCACGGAGCCATCTTGGTGCGCTCGATGCCGGGTTCGCCGTGCAGGCCCATGCCGTACTCAAGCTCATCATCGGCCAGCTCAAAGGTAGGCTTGTCATTGCCGGGAAGGGTTCCGGGAGCTGTCGCCACACCGATGGAACGGATATTGTCGCGCGCCTTTTCGGCGATCCTCACGACTTCGTCAAACTCAAGGCCTGCGTCGCAGGCGGCGCCTGCGCACTTGATCACATACACGTCGCCGGCGATGCCGCGCCTGTCGGTGATCCTCTCTTTCGGAGCGGAGACGCAGTCATCCCATACTCTCACATGGGCGGTCTTCATGCCGTCCGCCTGGCAGATCTCCTCAGCCATATCGAAGTTCAGATTGTCGCCCGCATAGCAGCCGTAGATGAACAGGACGCCCTTGCCCTGGTCAACAGACTTGGCAGCCTCGGCGATCAGTTCGGGATTGGGGGATGCGCAGATGTTGCCGCACGCTACCGCATCCGCCAGGCCGGCTCCGCAAAAGCCCGAGAAAAGGGGTTCATGGCCGCTGCCGCCGCCGATCACGAGGGCTACTTTGTCCTTGCGGGACTGGCGGTATTTGATGGCGTTGTACTCGCCGACTTTTTTATAATATTTCCGATACGCCGAAAGGAAGCCCGAGAGCATCTCTTCAACAACATTTGACGTATCTGCGTTCAGAATCTTTTTTACGGACATGGTTTAATTCCTCCTTTACTGCTTGATGATCAGCCGACCTTGATCTTCCTGGCCCTGCGTTCGGCAAGGATCGCAGAGATGGAACTGAAGGAGATGGCGATGACGACGACA
The DNA here is from genome assembly GCA_045118075.1 of Porcincola sp. Lineage (GTDB taxonomy): Bacteria > Bacillota > Clostridia > Lachnospirales > Lachnospiraceae > Merdiplasma. Next base: position 58,751 of record JBGUOI010000202.1, read on the forward strand.
AATCCGCTGACGGCGGACTGCCAGTAAACATTGACGCCCAGAAGCACGATCATGTTCTGGATGATGCTGATGATGGCCGCACCGATCAGGGCGCCGGCCGGATTTCCGATGCCGCCCGTTAAGGCGATGCCGCCGATAACGGAGGAAGCGATGGAGTTCATGGGCCAGTTCTCACCGATGGCTGACTGCGAGGATCCGAGCCTTGCCACGTACAGGATGCCGGCCAGGGCGGAGATCAGACCTACCACCGAATAGAGCATCACACGGATCTTGTCCACGTTGATGCCGAGGATCTTCGCCGCCTCACGGCTGTTGCCGATGGCGTAGATATAGCGGCCGGTCTTTGTCTTCTTGACCAGGAACAGGACGACGATCAAAACGCCGATGCAGAAGATGAACGGCATCGGGATGGGACCGAGGTTGCCTTTGCCCAGGAAGTAGATCTCTTCCGGGATACCCGTGATGGCTTTACCTTTGGTCAGTACCAGGTTGATGCCGCCGTACACGCCCTGCATACCGATGGTCGCGACCATGGAGTTCAGGCGCAGCTTCGTGATGATCAGGCCGTTGATCGCGCCGAAGATCAGTCCGCAGATCAGAGCGATGGCCAGGGCTACCCACGGATTGATGTGATAATACACCATCATCATACCGGAAAGGATGCCGCACAGGGAGGCGATCTTACCGACGGAAAGATCGAGCTCGCCGATCAGCAGCAGCAGGGACTGGGCAATACCGATCATGCCGACGAAAGCCAGGTCGCGGATGACTGACTGCAGGTTGTACATATCCAGGAAATACGGCGAGGAAATACAGGCGATGATGATCATGATCACCAGGACAGCGCCGATCGCCGTCATGTTGCTCTTTTTAAGCGCCGCTATAATAGGATTGGTTTTTTTATTCTCGTTCATAACAAAGCACCTCTCTTCACGTATGGATTATTAAGCGACACCGATGATCGCGCTCAGGATGTCTTCCTTGTCGGCCGTAGCCGGGAATTCGGCCACCTTCCGGCCGTCGTAGAGAGCGATGATGCGGTTGGCGCACTTGCGGATCTCATCCATCTCGGAAGAGATCAGAATGATGCCGATACCTTTTTCCTCTGCCAGTTCTTTCATCAGGCGGTAGATCTCCGCCTTTGTCCCTACGTCAATACCCTTTGTGGGCTCGTCGAAGACAAGGACTTTGGGATTGCAGCACATGGCTCTTCCGATGATCACCTTCTGCTGGTTGCCGCCGGAAAGGAACTGGATCTCTTTTTCGGCGTCCGGCGTCTTGATATCATAGGTGTTGATCACGCTTTGAGCCAGTTCCTCTTCTTTTTTCCTGGAGATTCCGGTGGGGGTCTTCAAATCGTCGAGGACCGCCATGGATATGTTCTCCCTGATCGAGAGCACCGGCAGGATGCCTTGTTTTTTACGCTCCTCCGGCAGGTAGATATAACCATGCTGCACGGAGAAGGTGGGATCTCCCAGTTTCCAGTTTTCGCCGTCGATCCGTACCGATCCCTTGTAAACCGGCAGGTATCCGAAGATCGCCTGCATCAGTTCGCTGCGGCCGGCGCCGACAAGTCCCGAAAAGCCCAGGATCTCGCCTCTTTTGAGGTTGAAGCTGACGTCTGTAAACATCTCGCCTGTCAGGCCTTCGACTTCCATCAGCACTTCGTCGGAGACTTTCTCGGAACAGAACACCTGGTTCTGATCCACTTCACGGCCGGTCATCTGGCGGATGACCCACGGAATGTCGATCCCTTCCAGTTCGTGGTAGGCGACTTTCTTTCCGTTTCTGAAGACCGTGATCACGTCACCCAGGGCAAAGATCTCTTCCAGTTTGTGGGAGATAAAGATGACTGCTTTGTTCTGCGCTTTGATCTGCCTGACGATGTCAAACAGGATCTGTGTATCTTTCGTTGTTAAAGAGGTGGTCGGCTCGTCCAGCATCAGCACCTCATAATCTTCATGCACGGTAGCTCTGGCGATCTGCAGCAGCTGCTGTGAGGATATCGAGATATCCTTGACCAGATCGTCGGGCTTGACAGGGATCTGGAATTTCTCAAGCAGCGGACGGGCTGCCTCCTCCAGAGCCTTCTGGTTGACCAATCCTTTGAATCCTGATTTTTCGTAAGGAATAAACAGATTCTCGGCTACCGACATGTAGCCGAACAGGTCGATCTCCTGCGGCACATAGGCCACTTTATCAAAAAGTTCTTTATTCTTCAGGGCATCCTGGCCATCGATCATGACCGAGCCCTCTTCCGGCGAATACACACCGGTCAGACACTTGATCAGCGTACTTTTTCCGGCACCATTTTCCCCGATGATGCAGTGGATCTGTCCCGGCTCAAAGGAAACATCTACGGAATCCAACGCAACAACGCCGGGGAATACCTTCGTGATCCCGGTTGCCTCCAATACTTTCATGAGCATTACTCCTGTCCTGATTTTGATACGACATTAATTGTCATAAACGGAAAATCCGGAGACGCATGACCCGAATTCTTCGGTCACGCGCCCCCGGATCCTCAAATCACTTTATGGTTGGTCTTTTGTGATATCCAGGTATTGATCTGAATTATTCGCTGACCAGAGCGATCCACTCGTCGATGTTGGTCTCGTCGATGTAAGCGATACCGGTATCAACTTTAGCCGGGATCTCAACGCCCAGAGAAGCCTGCCACATCATCAGAACAGCCATGGAACCCTGCATCTGCGGGATGGTGGAAGAAGTAGCCGTGATGGTGCCGCTCTTTACATACTCAAGGATCTCGATCAGGTTGTCCATGGAGACGAATTTGACCTGTCCTGCCTTGCCGGCTTCTTCGATGGCTGCTGCCACACCGGAACCGCAAGCGTCGCAGTTCAGATATCCGGCCAGATCCGGATTAGCTGCCAGAACAGCTGCTGCCTGCTGCTGAGCTGTCTCGATGTTGTCGTTGTCGATACCGCCTTCGATGACCTCGATGTCCGGATAAGCTTCCAGAGCTTTCAGATGAGCTTCATATCTCTCGGCATGGTTCGGAGCGGACGGGAAGCCCTGCATAACGGCAACTTTGCCTTTTCCGCCAAGGATCTCGGCAAGTTTGTCAGCGGCCAGCTTAGCCTGCTCGGAGAAGTCATTTCCTACGCTGGTCAGGCCTGAGCCTTCGGGGCTGGGAGCATCGAACAGGATTACGGGAATGCCCTGTGCCTGGATCTCTTCGATAACAGCCTTGCTGCCTTCATAGTCAACGGGGTCAAGAGCGATGCCGTCGGGATGAGTGGCTGCTGCCTGCTCCAGTGTGGAGTTCTGCTCAACAACGTCTGCGGTCTGCGGTGCACGATAGTCGATCTTTACATCAACACCGAGCTGCTCGGAAAGAACCTCAGCCTGCTTAACAGCACCTTTGTTTACCTCATCGAACCATGCATGCACGCATTTGGGAACGATAACGAAGGTCATGTCTTCCGCAGCCTGTGCGCTGACAGCGCCGCCGATCATCGTTGCAGCAACTACAGCGATAGCCAACAGTCTTTTCTTCATAGTAACATCCTCCTTTTTTTGTATGACGGGACCGGCCGCACCGGTCCGCACCCATAATGGTAATTAAATTATAAGGTGCCTGCACGCCGGTTCCAAGGTGAGCCAATTAAGAAAAAGGGGGAGAATCTTTAGAAGCGTATGATCTCGTCCGAAATGTCCTCCATGTATTCATCCCGGGCCCGAAGTACGATGACGGCCGTGCCGGAGCTGGCAAAACGCAGGATATAGGACCGGACCATGGAGACGCCGTACAGGTCGCAGCGCTCGAACGGATCCATCATGACCAGCACCTTCGGATTATACAAAAGCCACCGCTCCATCATCACGGCAATGCGGTCGTTTACATCCCTCCGCGCCATCAGGCCGTTCTGCTCTTCGGGAAGCGTCGGCGACGCATCCACGGCGTTGATGAGGCTGCCGGCCTCCAGCAGGTAATCGGCCCCCGAGATCTTCCCAAGGGACGGCAAAATCAGATTTTCCGAGACACTCATGTTCCCGAACAGTTCGTCGCGGCTTCCCAGTTTCATAACGGACACTACCTTCTCGCGCACAAACTGCTCATATTCTCCTCTCCCGAGGCGGCGCTCGCCGATCACGCAGTAGACATCTTCATCCGGGTCCCGCCCGGAGATATTATTGAACAGGCGGGTGCGCTTTTCTTCATTGATCACCAGCAAAGTCGTAATGGTGCCCGGGGAAAAATTCAGATCGACCGTCTTGGCTTCTCCCGAATCGGACAGCACGCCGATCCCTCTTACGCGATAAGCCGGCTGCCGGTACTCATCCCCGGGGGCCGTCTCATTCTGCCCGCGGATATATTCCTCGAGGCTTTTTTGCGCATCGCTCTTTGTCCCCAGCAGGTAGCGTTCCATCTCAGCGCGGCCGGTCAGCGCCGAGGCGCGGCATTTGCGGATGATGCGCCCGTCGCGGAAAAAGACCAGCTGGTCGCAGAGCAGCCGGATGACTTCGTTTGAATGGGAATTGACGATCACGGTGAAATGATACTTTCCGGCCGCCTCGCGCATACGCTCTGCAAAGGAATGCTGTTCCCGGGCTGTCAGGTCCTCAAGATCATCCTCGATGACCAGCACACCTGCGCCTTTAAGGCAGGTCTTGGCCAGGTCCGCCATCCGCTTTTCGTATGCAGACAGGTTCTGGAGCGGGGTTTCCGCCTGGAGATCCGGGCAGATCTTATCCAGCAGTTCCTGCACTTCCCTGTGCATTTTGCGCCGGTTTCTTCCCATCAGGAGCCATCCCGCCTGTACGAGTGCGATATACTCGGCCACGGTCCAGTCCCTGACCCGGAAGTTGTCCGGATGCATCCGGCAGACCATCTCCGTAAGCTTTCTCGCGCTGCGGATCCTCTCCCCGCGGATGGTCAGCTTCATCTCCTCAAAGTCGGGTGTTTCCCGTCCCGTCAGGAGCCGCACCAGGTGATCTTTTCCCGATGAAGACAATCCTAAAAAGCCGGTGCACTCCCCCTCTGAAAGGATCAGGCTGATCCTCCGGAGGCGCATCCCGGACTGGTCGGTCCCTGTATAATCATTGATGCGGAGGGCTTCTTTTCTCATCGCTTCCTACTCGTCTTCGCTGCGCTTGTGGTCAGCCGGGATCATGATCTCGACATCCGTTCCCTGGCCGAGCGTACTGTAGACGTTCACTCCGTACTCGTCCCCGAACAGCAGCTGGATACGCCGGTTTATGTTGGGCAGCGCGATTCCCGTCCGGTGTGTGCCTCCCGCCGGCTCGTCCAGATTCCGGTCACGGGAGTGGATCCGCTCATTAAGTGCTTCCAGTTCATCCTCCGGGATGCCTATGCCGTTGTCCGATATCATCAGGATCAGGTTCTTATCCGTCACCATCACTTCAATAGTCACCACGCCGCCTTCATCCAGATCCTCCATGCCGTGGAAGATGGCATTCTCCACCACCGGTTGGATGATCAACCGCGGAATCAGGTAGTCGTAGGCTTCCTCATCCGCCTCATCGACGATGATCTCGAGCGAGAACCGGTTGTTGAACCGGTATTGCTGGATAAGCATGTAATTGCGGATGTTGTCCAGTTCTTCGCGCAGCGTTACCAGATTTCCCTTGCGGCTGATGCTGTAGCGGAAGAATGCGCCGAGCGCCTCCGTCATGACGGCGATCTGCTCGTTGCCGTCGATCAGGGCCTGCCCGCGGATGGTCTCGAGCGTGTTGTACAGAAAATGCGGGTTGATCTGGCTCTGCAGCGCGGTCAGCTCGGTCTGTTTATCGAAAATCTCTGCCGTTGTCTGCCTTGTCAGCTCATCCGCATACAGGCGGACGACCCTCTCGAGAGGCTCCAGATATGGTTCCTCCCTGACGGCTTCCTCGAGTTTCTCTTCGCTTGGATTCTCATCGATGGCGAGCTGCGACGCGATCTGTTCCATCCGCCTTAAGGGGCGGACTGCAAAAAAATAAGCGGCTGCCAGAAGTACTGCCTCTCCCAGGGCAAGGATAACAGCCCCGGCTATATGCCGGGGCAGATTCCCGTTTTGCAGCAGGAAAACGCTCAGCAGGCAGACCGCGATCTGCGCGGTGATCAGTATTTTCACCCGGTCCGATAATCTCATGACTGGCTCCTTAAGGTCACGAATGCATCCTGCGGTACAGCGCGGGTTTAATGCCCACGACCTTTGTAAAAGTCTGGCTGAAGTACCGGCTGTCCTTGTATCCCACCTGTTCGCCGATGGCCGCCACGGTCTCGTTCGTGCCCCGCAGCAGCTCCTTCGCTTTCTCCATGCGCACCCAGATCAGGTACTGGCTGAAGTTCATGTCCGTCTCTTTCTTGAAAAGGACGCTGAAATAGACGGCATTCAGTCCAACGATATCCGCCAGGTCCTCCAGCACGATCTTTTCGGCATAGTGTTCATCCACAAAAGCTTTGGCCAGTCTCACCGGCCTTGCCGATTCGCTCTCTGCAGCCTCGCGGCTCATCTCCAGGTAACGCCTCAGTTCGCCGGTCAGGTATTTTTTCAGCCTGGTCAGTGAATTGCAGTTCCGGCAGTGACGGATGACTTTTTTCCGGTGCCTTCCCAGTTCATCTTCCTCACCGCCGACACAGTCAAAGAACAGTTCGACGATCTCCGATGCGATCTCATAGATCCCGCCCTGGTCCGCTGTCTCCAGCGAGGCATAGTCGTCAAAGAGTTTCCCGATCAGGGCATTCATCTGGTCAGCGCTGTAACTTTCAATATAGCCGGTCAGTTCCTCCGCCGCTCCTTTTACCGGGCTCACATAGGGCGTCAGTTCACCCAGCGAATCCCGGTAGATCAATCGGCCGGTCCCCATCCGGATCCTGTACATCGCTGCCTGGTAAGCCTCGCGGATGGAGAAACGGATCTGGCCGAATTCCGTCTTTTCCCCGCCGATCCCGATCGTGACTTCATAATCTTCGTACCGCATCAGGTAAGATGTGATCTCGGAGAGGATCGTCCCGATGCATCCCCGGATCTCCCTGGAGACGGAAGCCTCATAGTTGAACAGGCAGTAGATGTTCAGCCATTCCTTCTCACAGCAAAGCACTTCCTCCGCGAAATTGCCCAGGCTCTGTTCGACGATCGCGGATATCTTCTCGACGATCGCCAGCTCCCTCCGGCGGCTCGAATTTTCGGGGTCAGAGCAGTCGAGCTTGATGTCGATACCCCTGAAGCATCCGCCTGTCAGTTCCACCGGAGCGTCATCGGCCGCGATGGCCGCGTCCGGATCGTCTCCTTCCTGTTCGATAATGTTCAAAAGAAAATCCCGCTTGATCAGCTTCCGGCCCTGGTCCGCCACCTGGCGCATCTTCTGACGCTCAAGCCGGTCAAGTTCTCCCTTTTTCAGCGTCCCGACAACTTTATGCAGCGTCTCGTTGAGTTCTTCCTCATTGATGGGCTTGAGCAGATAGCCCTCCACCTCATACTGAAGGGCGCGGTGCGCATACTCGAATTCCTTGTAGCCGCTGAGCACGATAAAGCGGATGTCCGGAAAGAGCTTCCTGGACATCTCGATCAGGTCCAGCCCGCTGATCTTGGGCATGCGTATATCCGTGATCACAATATCGGGCTTATCCGTGCAGATCGTGTCATAGGCGATCTGTCCGTTGAGGGCAACCCCCTGGCATTCGAGTCCGAGCTCGTCCCAGTGGATCAGTTTCCTGATCAGCTCGCCTATTCTCGCCTCATCTTCCACGATCAGCAGTCGATGCTTTTTTTCCATTTAAGTTTACTCCTGTTGAACATCGTCCACTTTCATATTCTTAAGTTCCGACGCCGCCATGGGCACCGTCAGCGCGAATGCGCACACATCCGCCGCGGCCTGCGTGATCTCGACTCCGAAAAGCCCGAACAGCCTCGGCAGTATCAAAATCAGCGGAATAAAGAAGATTCCGTTCCTGGCCGCCGAAGTAATGCTCGCTTTCACCCCTTTGCCGATGGACTGCAGCATCATGTTGGAGGGAACCGTAGTCCCCATCAGCGGCAGCGCCGCCGCCTGCCAGCGAAGTGCCGTCGTTCCCACCGCAATGACGTCCGGATCTTTCCTGAAAAGCCCGATCAGCTGCGGCGCAAAAACCATGCACAGCGCACATACCGCGGTCAGTACAATGGTCCCGTACTTCACGCAGAAGAAATACCCTTCTCTCACCCGCCTTTTCAGGCCGGCGCCGTAATTGTACGAGCACATGGGCTGATACCCCTGCCCGAACCCGATCAGGGCGGAAACGGTCATCATCAGGATGCGCGTCACGATGGACATGCCCGCGATCGCCGCATCGCCTCCCAGGCTTCCCGCCGCCGTATTGAGCAGCAGGGTCGCGACCGCCGCCATCCCCTGTCGGAACAGCGAAGGCGCGCCGCCGTTTAAGATTCCCAGAAGGTATGTCCGGTTAAACCGCACGTTCTTTATATTCAGACGGATATTCTCGCCTCTGGAGCTGCCGATTAGCAGCACGATAAAGCTGGTGATCTGCCCCATGACAGTGGCGACCGCCGCGCCGGCCACGCCCATGTGAAGCCCCAGAATCAGCAGCGGGTCGAGGAAAAGGTTCATGACCGCCCCGCACATCAGGCCGACCATCGCGTAGATGGCGCTGCCCTGGAAACGCAGCTGGTTGTTCACTACAAACTGGCCGCACATGAACGGAGCTCCAACCAGGATGATCCGCATGTAAGTCATCGTGTCCTCAAGCGTGGTCGGTGTTGCTCCCACCCACAGCGCGATCCGCCTCAGGTTAAGGATGCCTCCGACCGTCAGGCAAAGCCCGATCAGCAGCGCGACCGCAAATCCCGTGGAGGCCATCTCATTCGCTTCCTTCTCCTTCCCCGCGCCGAGCGCCCTGGAAAGAAAGTTTCCCGAACCGTGGCCGCAGAAGAACCCGAAAGCCTGGATGATCGCCATCACCGAAAACACCAGGCCTACCGCCGCGGTCGCCTGGGTCGAGATGCGTCCGACAAAAAAAGTGTCCGCCGTATTGTAGATACCGGTCACGAGCATGCTGATGATCGTCGGGATCGCCAGATGAATGATCAGCTCCGGAACCGGAGTCTGCGTCATGAGTTCATGTCTGTTTTTCATAATGCTCCCACAATCCTTTATTCTACAAAGTATTGTAGCATATCCGGGAGGGAAATGCACCGGCCGGCGGTTTCCCACTTTTGCCTTTTCATGCGTACCTAGGACCAGAACAAACTTGCTTTCCCTACGCCCGTTTCCCGTTTTCGTCCCCGCAGGCGGGCGTAGAGATAAGATGAAAAGGGACGATCCTATGTCATTCTATGATGACCGGACCGTCCGAAGTCATGTGCAGCTTGAAAAACATAAATGACAAATACAAAAGGATCTTAAGCCTATGCCGCAGCGTTTTCAAAAGCGGCAAATAGCTTAAGATCCTTGTATTTGTTTTATGTGTTTATGTCAAAATGACTCTAACGGCCGTCCCCTCTCATCTTCAGGCCGCGTTCTCCATCTCCTCTTCTCCCGCAAACCAGCTGTTCATCATTTCATCGAGAGCGGCCTCATCGAAGTAGGCTGAGAAGGAAGGAAGATCCGCATCCATGCCGGCCAGGTTTGAAAGCAGATTTCCGATCGAGTTTTCCTTCGGCTCGATCGGCATATCGACGGCGCAGCCGCCTTCTACATCAACTCCCTGTGAATCGATCAGCTGCCATTGAGCGGAGGACATCACATAGGATAATCCGAGCGCGTCGCTTCCCATCTGGATGCAGCATGAACCGCCGGTGGTCGGCTCACCGATGACTGCTGCGCCGCCTTCCCGGGCGACGATCGGGAACAGGTTGCCGCAGGAGAAAGCATGACGCGTCGTCAGGATACCGTAATTGAAATCATAACGGGCTTCTTTGTCCTTTTCGTCAAATACGCCGTTGAAATCCGAATCCGTCTCAAAAATGACCGTCATCTTCTGTCCCGTCACTTTGTTGATACCGTACAGCCGGTCCTGGCCGGTGGTCAGGGCGAGTATCGCCATCAGCACGTCGGAACTTCCGCCGGCGTTGCAGCTTAAGTCGAAGATCACATTTTTGATCCTGGGGTTTTCCGAAGCCTTTTTTAATCCGGCAGCCACAATGCCCACGCAGTCCGAAGGCAGGTCGCCTCCGTTCTCATAGTACTGCTTCCAGGCTTCTTCATCCGGCATAAATCCATCCAGTCGGATGATTGCCGTGCTGCCGCTTTCAATGTAATCTTTGCTTCCCCATTTCAGCGTACGCTGTATTTTAATACCCTCGTACAGCGTCATCTTTAAATCGACATTGCTTTCAAGCAGGCTGCTTGTATATGCCGGTGTCAGTTCGCCGATCAATGCTGTCCCCTCACCGAGTGCAGCCGGATAGGACGCCATCGTTCCGGCACTGGTAAATACGGTATGACCGTCGCCCAGGTAGACCATGAACAATCTCATCATAGCCTTTAAGTAATCCGCCAGTCTCGGGGACAGCAGTCCTTCTTTGATGGCTTCTCCTTCTGTTCCAAGACCGGTGATCGCCGCATCAAGGCCCTTTTCAAGCAGGGCTTCATCCAGTTTAGCCACGCCTGGATGCCCGAAGAAATGATCAAAATTGAAGCAGAGCCCGCCATAGCTGTATCGGATGACGTCTTCCGGTCTGTCTCCTCCGGTCAGGAGGTTCTGAAACAGTTCCGACATGTAAAAGCCTTCTATAGGTGCCATCTGAAGGTCTACCCTCTGTGAATAAAGGTTTTCGCCGTTATAGACCATATAGGCGGTCGAAATATCTGTCATCATATTTGACATGATAAAAACCGGCAGGTAGATGTCCTCCGAATCCGCATAGACTTTGATGCCGCATCCCCTTCGATGGGTGTCTGCGGATAAGCAAAAGCGATCCAGTCCGGCACCGTGATCACGCCCGATTCGGGATCGCAAAGAAGCTGAGCGCCGACTTCATTTTCAAGCGCGAAGGTTCCGTCTTCATTTTCATGAAGAGTCAGTGTCTGATTCTTCATGAACCGGCAGTATTCCTTCATCCCGATATACGGGACATTCGGCGCTTCCTCATAGAAGCGCAGCGCAAGCTCACCGGCCTTTTCTCCTTCTGAAAAGACGGTTGTCATCTTTTCCGTACAGCCGGTCTGCGCAGATTCGATCTGCGTTTCCGCAGCACCGGTTTCTGTTTCTGTTACCGTCTCCGCTGCTGCAGGCACGGCAAGCATGCAAACAACGGCTGCTGCGGCTGTCAGTTTCTTTAAGTTCATCATAAATGTGTCTCTTTCTCCTTTAATAATCAGCAACGGAGTCTGTCTTACGGTTCCACAAAAACTTCCAGTCCCAGCAGGCCCGGCCCGGTATTATTGGCCAGCGTCGCCGTGATCTGTTTGGTAAAGAGCACCTGTGCATTCGGCAGTTTTTCTTTCACCAGTGCTTCCAGCTTCAGCGCTTCCTCATGTGCGGCTCCTTCTCCGACTATGATCCAGCACTTCTTATTTCCGGCCACATTCAGCGCTTCTTCGATCAGACGGCTTTTGCCGTTTCGGCTGCCGCGGATCTTGGCCACGGTGTAGTAAATGCCCTCCGGATTGCACGAAATGATCGGCTTGATGTGCAGCATTTCTCCGACGAACGATGCTACCAGGCCGATCCGGCCGCCGTGACGCAGATATTTGAGCGTGTCCATGTAAAAGAAGATGCGTGAATCCTGGTTCTTCTTTTCAAGGCCTTCGACCAGCTGTTCATATGTCCAGCCTTCCGCACGCTTTCTTGCTGCCCACAGCGCGAAGATCCCGCTTCCGAACGAAATGTTCCTGGTGTTATATACATACACGTTCAAATCCTCAAAATCCTTCGCTGCCATGGCAATCGTATTGCCTGTACTGCTCAGATGCGAGGAGATCGCGATCGCGATCACATTTTCATATCCCTTATCCTTCAGCGACTGAAGCAAGTCATGAACCTCACCCAGTGAGGGCGTCGAAGTAGATGGAATCTCTCCCGGAAAGCGGTTGTAGATCATCATCGGATCGATATCGATCCCGTCATAATAATCATTCTCCGGATAGATCACATGCAGCGGAAGAAACTCAATGCCTTCCTTCTCGCACAGTTCGAACGGCAGGTCTCCGCCGGAATCCATAACGATTGCAGTCTTGTATTTATTCATGATCATCACTCCTGCAGTTTGAAACACGACTTCACGTCGTTTATTATACCACATGCTTATATTGAATGGTATATTTTCGCCGTTTAAGAAGGGCTGCCGCAGTGAACGTACACTGCGGCAGCCCCTTGTCAGCGGTTTTTTTCTGTTTCTCAGCCTTTGAGTCTCTGGATCATGTTCCACATCCGCTGCGCGGAGTTGAAGTTATCGGGAATGATCTCCGCGGGGGAGAGGGTGATCCCGAACTCATCGCTGATCTCGGCGATGATGGAGATGATCTCGAAGGAGGACAGCAGTTTGTCGTCCACGAGTGCTTCCTCGTTTTCGAAGTCGACATCGGGGCAGATCTCTTCCAGAATGTTCATCAGTTCTTCCATCTTATAACGTCTCCTTTAATTTTTTGCGGTCGATCTTGCCGTTCTTGGTGATAGGCAGTTCCTCCAGGTTCACAAAGCGGTTCGGGACCATAAAGTCCGGAATGATCTTCTTCAGTTCCGACGCGATCGTCTTTTTGTCACCTTCTCCCTGGTAGAAGCAGACGATCTTGTTTTTCCTGTCGTCAAACAGGACGCAGCTTCTTCTGACGGCATCCACCTTTTCAAGCGCGGATTCGATCTCGCCAAGCTCGATGCGGTGTCCCATGTGCTTGATCTGGAAATCCTTGCGGGAGGTAAAGCACATCTCGCCCCTCTCGTTGAAGTAACCCAGGTCGCCGGTCCGGTAGATCAGCTCCAGATACGCATCGTTTAAGGGGTTCTGGACAAAGGCTTTGTCGGTCTGCTCCTTATTCCGGTAATATCCAAGGGCCAGCGCCGTCCCGCTTACGCAGATCTCTCCCTTTTTGCCGGTCTCGGCCGGAGTGACGAGCCTGTCGCTTTCATCCAGCAGAAAAACGGTCTCATTCGGGAACGGGATCCCGATGGGCAGATTATCACCCGGTTCGAAGTTTCTGTCAACCTTATAATAGGTGCAGTTGCAGGTGATCTCCGTCGGTCCGTACAGGTTGACGAAGGAAGCATCCGGGTAGTAGGAGCGCCAGTAGTTGAGGCAGCGGATGGGCATGGTCTCTCCGGAGAACATGATGCGGCGAATCTTTTCCGGCACCTTGTAGGAAAGGCCGTTCAGCGTGGATACGATCGCCAGTGCGGATACCGCCCAGGTCAGGGAGGTAACTTCCCTTTCGATCAGGCGGTCGATCAGCAGCATCGGGAAAGAGAACAGTTTCCTGGGCAGGATCTCCACCCGCGCTCCCGAGAAAATGCCGCTGTAGATATCCTTAACGGACACATCGAAATCCCACGGAGCCTGGTTTCCGAGCACATCGTCCGGGCCGATCCCGAAGATCTGCGTAAAGCAGCCGATGAAATCGATCACCGACCGGTGAGAGACCACAACGCCTTTGGGCACTCCGGTAGAACCGGAGGTGAACAGCACATATAAAGGCAGCACGTCGGTCATCCTCGAGCGGATATCCTGCAGGGCCTCATCATTCGTCTTTGACTCCAGAAGCTGCTGCGGAGAGAGCTTCACTCCGTCGTAAGTCAGTTTCGCGGCCAGCGCCTCATTTTCAGGCGATACGATCATCACGCGGCTGCGGAGCGTTTCAATGATCCTGTTCAGGCGCTCGATCGGCTGCGCCGCGTCAAGGATCACATAAAACCCGCCGGCGCAGACGGTGCCCATCATCATCTCGATCGTGACGACGCTCTTCTCCATCAGGATCATCACCGGGCGGCCAAAGCATTCGTACGGCGCAAGGCCGCTGCCCACCGCGCACGCTTTCTGCAGAAGTTCACTGAAAGTGCAGGCACTTTCTTCATCCGCAAACGCAGTCTTATCCGGCCATGTCCGGGCCGATCTTTCCAGATAGTCAAGAATATTGATCATTTCAAAAGCCTCTAATCTTCCTTAAGTCACATCAGCTGAATATCCCGGATGTATGCGGCCGGGAAATTGTCGTGCTTGTCCTTCGGCACCGGGAAATAGTCGTTTCCGAGCCGGATCGTATGCGGGATGTCAAAGATGTTTCCGTTGATCATCGTCCATCCGTGTCCCCACATGGCACAGGTCTTGATATTCTCATAGCCGATGGCGTTGGCCATATAGGCAAAGCCGGCTGCAAAACGGTAGCAGTTGGCGTACCGCTCCTTATCCTTGCGAAGGTACAGTTCCCTGGCGCAGATGACATCCCAGTTATCGATGCTTAAAACATCCTCACCCTCCGCCCGGTACGGGAACTTGCGAAGTTCAAACAGGCAGGCGTAGAGCTTCTGGCGCCAGGTCATCGAAGGCCGGATGAATTCGTCCGCCCACTCACTGTAGCAGGCCATCGTCTCCGCTTTCGCCCTCACGGCGTCCGAGTCTACGATCGCCTCGCCGTTCTCATCGATCCGGATGCCGTTGATGGTGGTATCCGCATCCGCATAACCTTCGGCTTCGTTGGCATACCGGAAATGATAGAACTTGTCATCGACCTTTCGCCAGCCGTGAAGCTGGAACCCGTTGTCATCAAACAGGCACTTCTTTCCGTCGATCTCGTTAAGGCCGGTGACGAGCGCCCCGTCCTCTCCTTTATAGAAATAATATCCCTTTTTCTCCACCCAGACGTTTTTGTCATCGCCCTGGGCGGCAAGGGCTGTCAGCACCCATACTGCTGCCATCAGGACGGCCAGCAGGGCTGCTGTCATTTTCCGCTGCATAAAATGATCATCTCCTCATGATTTTTCCAGTATCGCTGCCAGTGTCTTTGAGAAGGTCCTGGCCGCCTCACCGTTCATATGGCCGTCCAGGTCGGTATAATCTTTGGGATCGTGCGATGCCGCCTGGGCATACTGCCCGTTGAAATTGTAATAGGGCACGTTCTGAGCCGCAAACAGGGAGGTAAAATAGCTGTCAAACGCCGCATAATCCTGCGCGTACTCCCGGATGGTCGCATCCGGCACCGGTGTTGTGATCGCCGCAAACCTGATTCCGTTGTCCCTGCAAAGCTCAATAAGCTTGATGAGGTATTTCACATTGTCCGGGTTAAGATAGGTGATGTCCGGCCTGTCCACTCCGTCAAGTGAAAAATCATCGGAAGAGACCGGATAACGCTCCACGAATCCGTTCTCATGATACTGCTGGGTATCGGTCGTAAAGCTCTCCGGGCTGTAATCCCGCGTCAATTTCTTAACCACGGTTTCTTTGATCCGCTTCAGTTCGTAGATGAAGTCATACTCATACCACGGGAACAGGGTGGTCCGGAAATTGCAGCCGGAGACGACATCCGCGTAGTAAGAGGCCAGTGCCTTTGTCGGCGGGAATTCATGGATAAAGAGCAGGTAGTTGTTGCCCTCCTCTTTCTCTTTCACGAAATAGCCCGGGGATGCCTCGTAGATGATCCGCTCCGGCGCGTGGCCTTTCTCGATCATCAGCTTGAGCATGTAGTAGGCGTCGACCGGATACTCGCCGCCGACACAAAGATTGTGCCCGGTTCGTCCCGAAACGCTCTCCGCCGCCTCCGGATCGATATTCAGTTTTCCGTGGGAGGTCCCCAGATAGACGTCATCAAAAGTCTGCGTGACCACGCGGTGGATATCATTGCGGATGAATGTGCACGGATACAGTGCAAAGTCAAGCGCTGCCAGGATGGCGATCACCAGGGCACATATAATGATGGCGCTGAGCGTCCGTTTAAAACTGCGCATAGATAAATCCTCTCGGTGTACCGGTGCAGCCGAACACGCCGATCAATACCAGCATGCCCATGCAGCACAGGAAAGTAACGGGAACGGGAAGAGAATTGACCTCCTCCTGGAGATCGTGCCCGTTCTCCTGCCGGATCCCCGCGATGACCATCAGGATGGATCCGATGAATATGATCGCCAGCGCCTGGGGCACAAATGCGGTGCCTCCCCTGCCGGCGTTGATCTGCAGAAGCTGTGAAGGCGCAAAGTGAGTAAACGCCTGCTTTATCATATAGAAAGCCTGCCGGAGCGTATCCGAACGGTCAAAGAACCAGCGCAGGTTGATGATGATAAAGGTGCGGATCACGGCAAATGCGTGATACCAGCCTTCTTTTCCCGAAATATGAAGTTTCTTCTTCCAGTCCCTGTAGTTGTATACCATCAGTTCGCTGAAAGCGATGATTCCGCCGTTGAGCAGGCCGTAGACCACATATTTCCAGCTCGCGCCGTGCCAGATACCGACCAGCAGGAACACTAAAAGGTCCGCCAGGGCGATCGGCACCACTCTTCCGTATTTCTTGCCGAATACGCCGCGGCACCACTTGGAGAACTTCATCATCCATTTGGACAGCGAAATGGGATAGAACACATAGCTCATCATCCAGTCGCCCAGCGTGATGTGCCAGCGTTTCCAGAAATCCGCCACGGAAGTGGCCAGATACGGCCGGCGGAAGTTCTCATCCAGGGTGATCCCGAACAGGGAAGCGACGCCGATGACCACATCCATCGCACCGGAAAAGTCGGCGTAGAGCTGGATGCCGTAGAAGATCAGCGCAAAGAAAGCCACGCCGTTAAAGCGGTCCAGGTCTCCCCAGATCGCATCCGCAAACACGCCCGCCCAGTCCGCGAGGATCATCTTTTTGCAGTAGCCCCACAGGATGCGCTCCACGCCGTTGCGGATCCTGATCCAATCGAACTTGTGAGGCTGCCGGAACTGGCCGCCCAGGCGCTCGAACTTGCCGATGGGTCCCTGCAGCAGCTGCGGGAAGAAAGAGACGAACAGCGCAAAATACGCCGGGTTCTTCTCTGCCTTCACCTTTCCCCAGTAGACGTCGATCAGGTAACCGCACGACTGGAAGGTATAGAAAGAGATTCCCAGCGGCATAAGAATAGCCATGCCCGGAATCTGCAGTTTAAACGTTTGATTGAGAAAGTCGACGATCGGTCCCAGATACTTGACCGCGCACAGAAGCCCGAGATTGATGACGAGCCCGATGATCAGGACCAGCTTCTGCCTCTGCTGGGGCGCCCCTTTTTCCTTCATGCGCCCGATCAGGAAGCCGGCCAGGTAGATCACGACGGTCGACGAGACGATGTAGACCAGGTACTTCGCGTTCCCGGAAATGTAATAAAGGTAACTGAATACTAAAAGTACCACCCATTGAAAACGGGATGGTACTATATAGTAAATAACCACCAATGCGAGAACGAACAGTAGAAACAGGTTTGAGACAAGCGACATTAATCCAATAATCCTCCTACAAGGCACCAGTCGTTATCATCACCGGATCCCGATCCGCCTTCCCCGCTGCCCATCGAAGCGGCAGCTTCCGCGGCTTTCACGGGAGCGATCCGGGCCCACTCCGGAACGATCGTTTCCTGCTCGGAGCCCATAAAGCTGCTTGTATACGTAATGTAGGCGAATACTGCCTTATCGGCATCCTTCGGATCGTCAAGCTGATCTTCGGTCAGCTGTACGCGTCCGATCACGGCGGCGTCGGTATCCCCGAAGGGGAAGGAATGCAGAACGCATTCATAGCCGTCTTCAAAAGTCAGCACCATATTGTAGAGCGCCGGCATAAAGGTGACCTCGTCCATCGGGGCGGGAGTCAGCGTCAGCAGGGCATCCTGGGAAACTTCCAGTCTCTCTCCGTCTTTAAGAAGGTTATCGCCCGGCTCCTCGTCGTTCACCGCGATCGAAATGGATGTGATCGCAGCGCCGCCTTCATTCGTCAGCACGACCTTAAAATCATCTTCCGAGCCGCCTTCTCCGATCTCGATCATCTCTCCTGCCTCGGCGGGAAGTTCCGTCTCCTCCGCAAAGGCGCCCATGCTTAATATTACGGCTCCGGCCGCAGCCGCAGCAATCAGTCTCCAGTATTTCACGTCAATTCTCCTTTTCGAATGATCCGGGCATACCGGCCCGGAAAATGCTTTTCTTTTCGTCTAAGTTCACCACGATATTATACGTCCTTGTGTAAATCAAATCAAGCCGGAAAAAACGAAGCCTTTAAACATGCGTAATAAAAATACGCATATACGAACAGACTACTTTGTTTTTACGGGTTACAATCTATGAAAGTGCGTTAAAAGCATGATAATGACAATCCACTAAGCAACAACAGGAGGACAGCCATGAACGTACTAGATAAGATCTCCGAACTGCGCAGACAAAGGGGATGGAGCGAATACCAGCTTTCGCTCAGATCCGGCCTGACACAGTCAACGATATCTTCCTGGTACAGAAAAAATACGCTTCCGACCCTTCCTTCACTTGAGAAGATCTGCGAGGCCTTCGGTATCTCTCTGTCTCAGTTTTTTATGGATGAAGAAGAGCAGGCAATGATCGTGAGTGAACAGGAGAACCGGATGCTCCGGTATGCCCTGAGGCTCGAGCCCGTACAGTTTATGGCTTTGAGCTCTTTCCTGGAAACGATCTGTAAAAATGATGATAAGTGAAATGACAGGGGATGTCTGATCCCCTGTCATTTTCTGTCATCTTATGCGTAACTGTGAATTCCCGGCAGGAACGTGTTCACCCCGATATAGGTAAACAGGACTGCCACAAAACCGATCACGGCAAAGACAGCCGCACTTTTTCCCCGCCATCCGCGCTGGAGCCGCAGATGCAGGTAAACTGCATAGATCAGCCAGGTGATCAGCGACCAGGTCTCTTTGGGATCCCAGCTCCAGTAAGATCCCCAGGCCCTTTCCGCCCAGATCGATCCGGTGATGATGCAGAAAGTCAGGAACAGCAGGCCCAGAGCTGCCGCCCGGTATCCGATCAGGTCAAGTTTTTCACGGCTCGGAATGTGCTGGTCAAAGAAGCTGCCCTCCCTGATCTTCTCCCTTACAAGAAAGATGATCCCGATCACAAAGGATACGCCGAACGATCCGTAGGCGATGATCGCCGACGATACGTGAAACCCAAGCCAGTTGCTTCGCAGTGAAGGCATCAGTTCATGTACGTCCCTGCTCTGCATGGCGGCGTAGCCGATAACCAGAAAAATGACCGGAGCCGCAGCCGCTCCCAGCACCTGGAAGCGGTATCTGTGAATGAAGATGAGGCTTACAAGGCAAAGACCCCAGGCAAAGCTCGTGGCAAATTCATACTGATTTGTCATTGGCAGGCGTCCCGCTCCGATCCCGCGGGTGATAAGCGCCGCGGTATGCAGGATGAATCCCGCCAGCAGAAGAATGTTCGCGAAAGCAGCCATCTTCTGTTTTTTCATAATGGCAAAGATAAAGTAGAAGATCATCGCTGCGAAGTAAAGCAACATCACTGCCGTAAACAGTGTGTTCTCGATTTTCAGGAACGTTTCAGGGTTCATGTTTCTCCTCCCCTTCAATGATCATCAGTCCGCAGCATTGCGCCTCTTCCTTCAGCCTCTCGTTGAAGATCGCTCCTCCTTTTCGGCTCGCCGCCTCAATCAGCCATTCGTCCTCTTCCACCCGGCAGGCACGGATCCAGGCCGCCTGCAGATAGAAAGCAAGAAACAGGCCGGCCAGCGTGAGCAGACCCCCGATCAGTGCAGCTGGGGTGAACGGATCGCGCTTGATCTGGATGAGGGTGTAAGAACGCGGGTCGGAGAACGTAACGGTATACTCATCGATCGTCAGCTCTTCTTCCTGCATCAGCGCGTTCATGCCCAGCATCCGCCCCTGATAATATACCGAGTAAAGGTAAGCCGGGTTATTCAGATCGCTCGAGCGGGTCTTCGGGGTCCCCTCCTCCAGGACATAATCCGGATAAAAGGCATTCAGGTAGATCACCAGCTCCGGTTTATCACTCACAGCAGTGAAATCGCCCGCACAGACTGTTTCTTCCTGCAAAAGCTCCCCGTCTTTTAAAATATGGATATCGGCTGCCCAACCGGTAGAATTCTGATAAAAACGCATCCCGTACAGGCTGCACGGCGCATTTACACCGGTGCTGCCGCTTCGGGAAGTCCCGTCAGAAGCATTCCGGACCGTGAAATCGGTCCGGTACTGGCGGACTGTATCATCATCCCTGAGGTCTACTGTAAAGTCATCGATCGTGAGGATAAGAGGTGTGTCCCCGATCGGCTTTGACTGCCCCGGAACTCCGTAAACAGAATATTCCTGCTTCAGGATCTGTCCGAGTCCGAAACCGAGAATGACGATCAAAATTCCCAGATGACACACCCAGGCTCCCCACAGGCCGATCCGCTGTTTCTGTGCAAAGCAGCTTCCATCCGGTCCTTCCTTCCATGAAAAGCCGGTCTTTTCAAAGAGCCGTTTTACCTCATCCCTGCTGCCGCGGCAGCGCAGGGACACAGCTGCCTGTGCTCCGGCTATGCAGGTCGGATCCGCTGCCTCTTTAAAGCGCCTGACCAGAGACGGCAGGCGCACAAGATTGCACAGAAACAGGTTGATGCACAAAAAAGCCGTGATCACGATGAACCACCAGCTGTGGAAAACATCATCCAATCCCGCTGCCACGAGCAGGGCCGCGGTTCGCTCCGAATAGCGCTGCGTATACCAGGCAAGCGTCTGGTTCTGCGTCACCAGGCTCCCCGCCGCGCAGGCGATGATCAGGATCAGCAGAAGAATCAATGCAAACCGCATGGAGCTAAGAAATTTCAACGCTTTTTTCAATCTGACACTGTCTCCTCTTCGATCTCTTCGTCGGGAAGAATCCTCAGCGCCTCATTGATCTTATTCTCGGACGTATTGAGGCACTCCTTTGCGAGGGATGAGTTATGTGCCCCTTCACTGTTTTCCACATAGCAGAAGTCAAAGTACCACTGTGCTTCCCTGTAGAGCCTGCGGACAGTTTCAAGCTGCGCCTCCTCCAGGGACCCGTCCGCAACGGCTTTTGCGAGCCGGTTTTTCATATCGGAAAGTTCGTTTCCGACTACGGTCTCACGCTCAGTGATCTCACTCTGGATGGAATGCACATAAGAAGCCATATCGCGGTCGCCGTGGCACTCCACGCACCGGGCCAGAATACGCTCGTCGTCGAGCGGACTGACCAGTTCGTGGCTGTGATAGACCGTTCCGTCTTCCGCCTGGACCATGGCCATGTGACAGTCCGCACAGTTAAGCTGGGCAGCGTGTTTTCCGTGAAGGTATGTTTCCATCTCGGGATGCTGAGCTTTGAGCATCTGTGCGCCGGTGCTCTCCTGTGTCCAGTCAGAAAATCCGATCGAATCGTAGTAAGCCAGAATAGCGGTCGGAGTCATTGATTCTACAGATGTGTAGGGCATGGACGTCTCTTTCGTCTCCGGAGCAAAGTAATATTCGATATGGCACTGGCCGCAGCTGAGTGTCGCCGGGTCGATGGTATCCATATTATCTCCGAGTGCCTTCTCCACATAGGAATGCGTGATCACGATCTTTCCGCCGCTGCCGGCGTCATTCCCGTGGCAGTTGTAACAGCTGACCGTTTCCTGCATCATCGAATGAACTTCATTAAAGTCCATCGTATAGACATCCACGCCCTGGTCGTTCACCAGCTTCGTGAAATTCGGCGTCTTGCAGGTCAGGCAGTTCGCCGTGGCATGCGGCCTGGCAGTCGCAGCCACATCTTCGAGCGTGTAGGAATGGCCCCTTGCGCTCTTATAATCTTTGGCAAACCCGTAGCCCTCGTAGATATTTACCAGATACGGGTCTTCCTCAAGATAGTCCGTAGTAAAGCTGTTTTCGGCATTGGCCCCCATGGTGGCTGTGATATAAGGGTAGGTCTCCGCCCACTCGTCGGCGGATACGACTCCGTCGGCCGATGCCGCTTCCGGCGCCTCCACATCCCGGTACTCGATGTCTTCGCGGGTAAGCATTTCCCCCGCAGGCTTCATGGCGCGGAAGATGACTTTTTTTCCGGTGATCACACCGGTCAGCGTCAGTATACAGACCGCCAGCAAAGCCAGCGCGCATACCGCTTTGATGATCGTCCTCTTATTCATAGGTCTCTCCTGCTTTTCCGGGGCTGGGTCATCCCCCCCTCATCCCCTTATGCTGTAATACTCCGCTGCGGACATTTTTCCGCGCAATTTCCACAGTTCGTACACTTGCTGTAATCGATGTTTGCCAGGCCTTCTTCCACCGTGATGGCGCCGGTCTCGCACTGACGCGTGCAAAGTTTGCAGCCGATGCATCCGACATCACAGTTTTCCTTCACTGTCTTTCCCTTTTCGGGATTGCTGCAATGGACCAGCACTTTCTGGTCATAAGGCACCAGTTCGATCAGGTGACGCGGGCACGTCTTAACGCACAGCCCGCAGCCTACGCACATTTCTTTGTTGACGATGGCCACACCGTTTCTGAAACGGATGGCGCTTTCCGGACAGACCTGGCTGCAGCTGCCAAGGCCGAGACATCCGTAAGCACAGTTGCTGTAAGGCACGCCTCCCAGCACTACGGCCCGGCAGTCCTGGATCCCGTAATATTCATTTCTTTTCGAGGTATGTTCATCGGTCCCGTTGCAGCGCACGAAGGCAACTTTTCTTGCAGCGGCCTCCGCGGAGACGCCCATTATTTTACCGATCTGTTCCGCCACGGCTGCTCCGCCGACCGGGCAGCCGTTTACCGGTGCTTCCCCGTCTGCAATCGCTGCCGCCATGGCATCGCAGCCCGCAAAGCCGCAGGCTCCGCAGTTATTTCCGGGAAGGACTTCTCTCACCGCGCTCTCCCGCTCATCCACGTCCACGTGAAATTTGTTGCCGATATATACCAGGCCGATGCCGACCAGCACGCCTACCAGGCCGATGACCACTGTCGCAATAATAATTGAGCTCAAATTCATCCCTCCTTACGCAAGGCCGCCAAAGCCCATGAATGCGATGGACATCAGCGCTGCTGCCAAAAGGACCACCGGCGCGCCGCGAAGCGGGCGGGGCATGGCCGATTCATCCAGTCTTGCCCTGATTCCGGCCAGCAGTACGATTGCGATCGTATAACCGACAGCGGTTCCGAACCCGGCCATAACGCTCTGCACAAAATTATATTCATCCTGTACATTGGTCAGTGCCACACCAAGCACGGCACAGTTGGTCGTGATCAGGGGAAGATAGATACCCAGGGCGCGGTAGATCGCCGGTGACGTCTTCTTCAGGAACATCTCCACGATCTGGACCAGCGCAGCGATCACCAGAATAAAGACGATCGTCTTCATATAGTCCAGGTTAAACGGCTTCAGGACGAAATCATACAGCAGTGATGCAACCGCCGAGGCGATGGTCAGCACGAAGATGACAGCGCCGCCCAGGGAGACGGAAGCTTTCATCTGTTTGGAAACGCCTACGAAAGAGCAGATTCCCAGGAACTGGTTGAGCACCACATTGTTGATGAGGGCACAGGTCACTATGATCATGATCAGGGAATTCATTTGCTGACCCCCTTTCCGCATGTGTCAGCTGACTGGACGCATCTCGCGCAGCAGCCGTCACAGCCGTCCACCATCTGTCTCGACCGGTTCTTAATACCGATCGCGTTCATCACGACAATAATAAACGCCAAAATCATGAAAGCGCCCGGTGCCTTGATAAAGATCCCGATCGGCTCAATACCTTCGGGGAGCACATATTTTCCGAGCACCGTGCCGGCGCCGAGCAGTTCACGCAGGAAGCCGATCAGCGTCAGGGCGATCGTAAAGCCAAGGCCCATGCCGATGCCGTCGAACAGGGCAAGTCCCACGGTGTTCTTGTTGGCGTATGCTTCGGCACGCCCCAATATGATGCAGTTGACGACGATCAGCGGAATGTAGATTCCCAATGCGCTGTACAGCGCCGGGGTGTAAGCCTGGGTCAGCAGCTCGGTGATGGTCACCAAAGTTGCGACGACCACGATGTAGGCCGGCAGTCTAACCTCGTCGGGGATCACTTTTCGCAGCGCCGAGATCACCACGTTGGACACCACCAGCACCGCCGTTGTGGCGATACCCATGCCGACGCCGTTGTACGCGGAAGTACTTACTGCCAGCGTGGGGCACATGCCGAGCATCAGGATGAACGTCGGGTTCTCCTTCACGATGCCGTTATAGATGCGTTCCAGATATTTATTCATCTTCCGGCCCCCCTTTACATTGCGTTCTCACGCAGGAATGCCAGTCCGGCATTCACCGCATTGACCACAGCTCCCGAGGATATCGATGCTCCGGATACCGAGTCGATCTCATTGTCCTGCGTCGATCCGCCTGCTTTGTTCAGCACGAACTCTTCGACATTTACACCGGCAAACTGATCTTTGAACGCAGGTTCTGCGCAGCGCATGCCCATGCCGGCAGTCTCGTTCAGCTCCGTAAACTCGATCGCGCTGATCGATCCGTCTTCCTTTACACCGAGCGAGAGAGTGATATCCCCGTCAAATCCGTCGGAGCTCGTGACACTGACCACATGGCCGATCACATTTCCGCCGGCATCTTTTCCGACGACCGCTTCCCTGATCCGTACTTTTCCGTAAGCAGTTCCGAAAACGTTTCCTCCGAGCTTTGCGACTGCTTCATCAAGCTTCTCATCCGTCTCGAGTACTTCCGCCTCGGGCAGCACTGCCTGATAGGACACGAGTTTCGCCTGCCGCTTCTGCTCATCGATGGTGTTTTTAGTCATGTTGTATACGGCTGCCAGTCCAAGTCCCGCAACAAGTGTGATGATCGTGAGATTGAGCGCCGGCCTGTACAGCTTAAACGAGAACCCGGGTGCCCCGTCCTCTCCCATATGTGAACCGACTCGGAAGCCGTAGGGTTTGGGCACGATGTACTGGTCGATCAGCGGTGTCACGAGGTTCGCGATGATGATCGCGTAGCTGACAGAGTCCGCCGAACTGCCGAACACACGGAAGATGCCGGCCAGCAGGCCGATCAGGGCACCGTAGATAACCTGCCCCTGCTTTGTCGCCGGGCTCGTAACAGGATCCGTCGCCATAAAGAAGGCGCCCATCACGATACCGCCGCCGATCACATGAGCCAGCAGGTACATCGGGTCAAAACCGTGTTTGTCAAACAGCCCGATAAACAGCACGAATACCACCAGGGTGGCTGCCGGGATCTCCCACTGGATCGCTTCGATCACCAGCAGGTAAAGCGCGCCGATCAGCAGCGCCAGAATGGAGCAGCCGATAACGCCGCTCGTGCGGCCCAGGAACATATCCGTCAGGTTGATGGTCCTGCCCGCCATCAGGTCTTCAAGCGGTGTCGCCGAACTGACCGCGTCAAGATGTTTATAGTTGGTCATGGCGCTGCCGAATGAGATCAGCAGGAAGCATCTGCCTGCCAGCGCCGGGTTCATAAAGTTCTTTCCCAGTCCGCCGAAGAAGCATTTCACTACCAGAATAGCGAAAACGCTGCCCATGATGGGGATGTAAAGCGGTACGGTGGGCGAAAGCAGGAGTGCCAGCATCAGCCCCGTTACCACGGCGCTGCCATCGCGCACGGAATTCGGTCTCCTGGTCACCAGGCAGAAGATATACTCGGTGATCACGGCAGAAAGTACTGCCGCCAGGATGATCCAGAATGCCCGGATGCCGAAGGTCCAGATACCGGCAACGACTGCAGGCATCATGGCGATGACCACGTCGAACATGATCCGTGATGTGTTTAAGCGGCCTCTGGTATGCGGGCCGGAGGAGATATGATACAGTCTGTTCATTATTTCGCCTCCTTTGCCTGCTGCGCAGCCTGCGCCGCTCTTTTCGCCGCCATGATCTCCGCCTTGGCCACCTTGAATTCCTGGGTCAGGGGACGTCTTGCCGGGCAGATGAACGTACACGAGCCGCAGCTGATGCATTCCAGTCCGTAAAGTTTTTTCTCGTATCTCTCAAAATCTCTCGCCTGATAGGCAAGCGACATGAGCTGGGGGCTGAGGCCCATCGGACAGACATGGCTGCAGCGCCCGCAGCGGATACAGTTGGTCTGCACCTTCTGCGCCTCGGCGACCTCGTCGACACGAAGGAACGTCAGCGCGTTGTTGTTTTTCTGAAGCGGCACGTTCAGGTGGTCGAAAGCGACGCCCATCATCGGGCCGCCGGCCAGCATCTTGGCCGGCAAGATGCCGTCCTTAAATCCGCCGGCATACTCTAAAAGCTCACCGCAGTCCGCCCCGATCCTCGTGATCAGGTTGCAGGGCCTTGTCACCGCATCACCGGTGATCGTCACTCCGCGTTCCATCAGAGGCGTGGATTCACATACCGCCTTGTAGATAGCGTAGATCGTTCCTACATTGTCGACCACGCACCCGACATCCGCCGGCAGCTGGGTGATCTTGTACTCGATTCCCGCTACCACGCTGATGCAGCTTCGCTCGCCGCCCTGCGGGTACTTCACCGGACATACCTGTATGCGGATGCGGTCTCTGCCCTCCGCCGCCTTCCTCATGGCGGAGATGGCCTGCGGCTTGTTGTCCTCGATCACCACGACGCCCTTTGCATTCGGGAAAAGCCGAAGCAGAAGCTCCAGGCCGTCCATGATCTCATCCGGCTTCTCCTGCATCAGCCTGTCGTCACAGGTGATGTACGGCTCACACTCGGCGCCGTTGGCGATGACATACTTGATGTCATCCGGTTTCTTCGGTGCAAGCTTAACATGCGTGGGAAATCCCGCGCCGCCCATGCCGATAATGCCGGCCGCTTTGATCTTCTCAAGAATCTGCTCGTTGGTCAGCGCGGCGGGGTCCACCTTTTCGCCGATCCCTTCCGCAGTCTCATACAGACCGTCATTTTCAATGACCACCGCGTCCACCGCGCTGCCGCCGATGGACATGTATTTCTCGATTCCTTTCACCGTACCGGAGCAGGCACTGACAATGTTCGCCGAGACAAAAGCCGACGCTTCCGCGATCAGCTCGCCTGCCAGGACACGGCTTCCCTTCTTCACGACCGGAGCAGCGGGCCGCCCGATATGCTGACCGAGCGGATAGACCATCTGCTGCTTCGGCAAAAAGACCTCGAAGGCTGCGTCTTTTGCCAGTTCCTTATGTCCGACGGGATGCACGCCCCCCCGAAACGTTCTTCTAGCCATCTTTTAGTCGTTCCCCTTCCTGAAAACTGTTTCAGAGCATAATATTCAAAATTATTATATATGATTTGAACAGGCAAAACAAGCGTGACAGGGGACACTCTTATTTACATAAAGAAAAGGGCTGCCGCTTATGCGGCAGCCCCTGTTCTCTATATGATGATTGTCCCCCTGAATTATTTGGCTCTCTTCTTCGACAGAATATCGAATGCCACTGCTCCGAGCAGAACGACGCCCTTAACTACCTTCTGGTAGTTCGCGTCGATGTTCATCAGGCTCATGCCCAGGTTGATGACACCGATCAGCGTAGCACCGATGACCATACCGATGATCCTGCCCGATCCGCCGTATGCGGATACGCCGCCGACTACGCACGCGGAGATGGCATCCATCTCGAAGTTGGTGCCTGCGGTGGAGTTGGCTGCCTGTACACGTCCCAGAACGACCCAGGTCGTAATAACGGTAACGATCGCCATGTTCAGGTAAGCGATGAACATGATCCTTCTGGTGTTGACACCGGAAAGACGGGCTGCCTCGCGGTTGCCGCCGACCACATAGAAGTGACGGCCGATCGTTGTCTTCTCTGTAATGAAATTATAGAAGAGAACGACTGCAGCGACCCAAACGAGAACAGTCGGAACACCGCCGGCCATGGCCAGCTTATAAGCGACCAGAATGATGACGCCGGCTTCGATCACGGATTTTCCGAGCATCATCAGCAGCGAATCGGCCTCATAGCCTTTTTTGACCTTGTTGGCCCTGCCGATCACGTTCAGCAGTACTACCAGGACTGCCGCAACGATTCCGACGATCAGACAGAACATATTCAGATCGCCCATCTTTGTCTTGAACAGTTTTCCGGCGAAGATCTTCAGGAAGCTCTCTACCGCCTTGACACTGATGGAACCGGTCTTACTGTTTCTGCTTAAGATATCCGTGCCAAGACCGCGGAAAGCAAGGAAGCCTGCCAGGGTCGCGATCCACGGCGGGATGTTGATATAAGCGATCAGGTAGCCGAGAACGCAGCCGTAGACAATGCCGATCAGAAGCATCAGGACGATCGCCACTCCGGGCGGCATCGACTTGACTGCCATAAAGTATCCGCCAAGCGCACCGAGGAAGCATACTAAAGAACCGCAGGCAAGATCGATGTTGCCGCCGGTCAGCATGCACATCAGCATGCCGCTTGCCAGGATGAATACATACGCATTCTGCGTGATCAGCTCGTTGAAGTTAAAGGGCGAAAACATTGCGCCGCCCGTCCGCCAGGTAAAGAAAAGATAAACCAGGACGAGGACGATCAGCATCGTATTATCTTTTAAGATCTGAGAAGCACTCTTTTTCATTGCCATCCTCCCCTCATGCTTTTTCTTTCTTGGACAGAACGTCGACCAGTACAGCGACCAGCAGAACGATGCCCTTGACGGCACTCTGGTAGTTGGCCGAAATGCCCATGATGCTCATGCCCTGGTTGATGATACCCATCAGTGATGCACCGATGATAACACCGGTGATCTTGCCTACGCCGCCGTAAGCAGAAGCGCCGCCGATGAAGCAGGCTGCGATGGCGTCCATCTCATAGCCCATGCCGTAGGTGGGTTCCGCGTGACCGGCTCTTGCCAGAGTCAGGACACCGGCAAAACCTGCCAGCAGGCCCATGTTCGCATATGCACGGAAATAGACCATCTTGGTGTTGACACCCGACAGACGGGTCGCCTTTTCATTACCGCCGACCGCGTAGAAGTAACGGCCGATGGAGGTATACTGGGTGATGTAGCCATAGACCAGCAGGACAAGGGCGACCCAGACAAGTACGGAAGGAATTCCCTTATACTGTGCCAGCTTATAGGCGATCCACAGGATCAGGGCACTGATCACGATGACCTTGGCAAATTCCGTCACCATATTGGTAGCGATGCCCATCTTGGAGCGGACGATCTGTGAGCGCAGCGTCATGATAATGATCAGCACCACTGCGATCACGCCGATTGCTATACAGGTCAGGTTCAGATCTGCACCCTTCAAAAAATCCGGAATGTAGCAGTCCGCGCCGCCGCCGAAGATCTTCAGGAATGTCTCATTGTTAACGCCTACGGAATAGCCGCCCAGAATGACGTTCGAAAGGCCTCGGAAGGCATACATGCCTGCCAGCGTCGCGATAAACGGCGGAACCGAGACCCATGCGATCCAGAACCCCTGGAACATACCGACAAGGAGGCCGACAATAAGCATGGCCGGAACCGCAACAAACACGGGCATATTCTTCAGGAGCAGCGCTCCGATGCCCATGGTAAAGCAGACGACCGAGCCGACAGACAGATCGATGTTGCCGCCGGTCAGGATGCAGCAGAGCATACCTGTTGCCAGAACGAACACATAGCCGTTCTGAGAGATCAGGTTATTGATGTTCTGCGCATAAAGGATCTTGCCGCCTGTACTGATCGAAAAGAAGACCGCAACCAGGATAAGGGCGATGACCATTGTATTCTTTTTGATAAAACCCAGAACCGGATTCGTATTCATATGATCAATCCCCCCTTCCGGACTTCAGGATGGTCGCCATGATGTTCTCCTGGGTTGCCTCAGAAGCTTTCATCTCACCGACAATTCTCGAAGCGTTCATGATATAGATACGGTCGCTCATCGCAAGCACCTCCGGAAGTTCGGAGGAGATCATGATGACCGATTTTCCTGCAGCCGCAAGATCATTGATAATGCAGTAGATCTCATACTTGGCGCCAACGTCGATACCTCTGGTCGGTTCGTCAAGGATCAGGATATCCGGCTCGGCGAACATCCACTTGGCCAGCAGGACCTTCTGCTGATTACCGCCGGAAAGATTGCCGACCAGCTGCTCCACGGAAGGAGTCTTGGTCTTCAGCTTGTCGCGGTATTCCTCTGCCACCTGGTACTCTTTATCCTTGTCAATGACCAGATTGGTAGCCAGGCTGTCCAGATTAGCCAGAGAAGTGTTGACCTTGATGGACTGTGAAAGGATAAGGCCGTTGCCTTTTCTGTCCTCAGTCACATATGCGATCTTGTGCTTGATGGCATCTTCAGCTGATTTTTTCAGCTTGACCGGTTTGCCGTCGATCTTGAGCGTGCCTGCGGTCAAAATGCCGTAGGTCTGGCCGAAAATACTCATAGCCAGCTCTGTACGTCCGGCTCCCATCAGACCGTAGATACCGACGACTTCACCTTTTCTGACATACATGGACACGTCATTGACTACGATACGCTCCGGATACAGAGGATGATGGACCGTCCAGCCTTCCACCTGCATATTGATCTCACCGATCTGCACGTTCTCACGTTTCGGGAAGCGGTTCGTCAGTTCACGGCCGACCATTCCCTTAATGATGCGGTCTTCATCGATATCATGGTTCGCATTGTCGATCGTTTCGATCGTGGATCCGTCACGGACTACCGTGATCTTGTCCGCCACATATGAAACCTCGTTCAGTTTGTGGGTAATAATGATCATGGTCATGCCCTGCTTCTTGAAGCCGAGCATCAGATCCAGAAGAGCGCGGGAATCTTCCTCATTCAGGGATGATGTCGGCTCGTCCAGGATCAGGAGTCTCGCTTTTTTGGCAAGTGCCTTAGCGATCTCAACCAGCTGCTGTTTACCGGTACCGATCTCTTTGACCAGCACCTTTGAAGTTTCTGTCAGGCCGACCATCTTCAGATACTTGTCCGCCTCTGCGTATGTCCTGTTCCAGTCGATATGCGCTTTCGATCCGACTTCATTGCCCAGGTACATATTTTCCCCGATCGACATTTCCGGAACCAGTGCCAGCTCCTGATGGATGATGACGATTCCTTTACCCTCGGAGTCCTTGATGGTGTTGAATTTACAGACCTCTCCGTCGTAAACGATGTCACCCTCATAAGTCCCGTAGGGATAGATGCCGCTGAGGACATTCATCAGCGTGGATTTACCAGCGCCGTTTTCCCCGACCAGAGCATGGATCTCGCCTTCCTCGACCTTCAGGTTCACGTTGTCGAGAGCCTTTACGCCGGGAAAGGTTTTAGTAATGCTCTTCATTTCCAATAATATTTTAGCCAATGGGTGTCCCTCCAACAGTCCTGAAAACCAAATCCGCGCATAAGCGCGAATCCGGATTGTCTTTCATACTTAAACATACAGGCAGGAATAGCTCCCGCCTGTATGCTTTAGGTACTTATGCTTTTTCAGGTAATCTGATAATTACTGAAGCTGATCCTCGGTGTAGTAACCGGAGTCGATCAGGAGCTCTTTGTAGTTGTTGGCATCTGCGAATACCGGCTCGCACAGATAGGACGGAACAACGATCACGCCGTTGTCATAGGTCTCGGTATCGTTAACGTCAACTTCTTCGCCGTTGAGGATCTGACCAACCATCTTAACAACCTGAGAAGCCAGAGTACGGGTATCCTTGAATACGGACATGCTCTGCTTGCCGGCGATCATGTTCTTTGTATTCTCGATATCGCAGTCCTGACCGGTGATGATCGGATACTCACCATTGTAGTTTGCAGCCAGAGCGGTCTCAACACCAAGAGCGGTGGAGTCGTTGGAGCAAAGCCATACATCAACATTGGAGCCGTCTGCATAGTAGCTGGAAAGGATGTTCTCAGCTCTGGACTGAGCGGTCTCTGTCTTCCACTGCGGAGTAGCAACTTCTTCGAAAGTAAGCTGTCCGGACGGGCAAACCAGTTTGCCTTCATCGATGTAGGGTTTCAGAACGTCGAAAGCACCATTGAAGAAATATCCGGCATTGTTGTCACCCGGGTCACCGGCAGTGAACTCAATGTTGAACGGGCCTTCAGCATTGTCCAGATCCAGGGTTTCTTTTACATATGTGCCCTGAACGGTACCAACCATGTAGTTATCGAATGTTGCATAGTAGGAAACTGCATCGGAGTTCATCAGCAGACGGTCATAAGCAATAACCGGGATCTCGTTCTCTTTAGCAAGGTCAAGAGCCTCACCAAGGGAGTCGCCTTCGATAGCGGAAATAACCAGAACATCAGCGCCGTTACCGATCATGGTCTTGATCTGGTTCAGCTGAGTAGCGGGATCGTTGGAAGCGAACTGAAGCTCAACTTCATAACCGGCCTCGGTCAGCTGTGCTTCCATGTTAGCACCATCCTGGTTCCATCTCTGCAGATCCTTTGTCGGCATGGAAACGCCAACCTTTGCTGCCTGAGCGCTGAATGCCATCATTGTAGCCATAGCGCCTACTAAAGCTGCTGTCAAAACTTTCTTCATCTTTATTCCTCCTTGTAGAAATGAGAATGAACTACGCAGGGGTCACTTACCCCCGTTTACGGAGCCATTATAGCATACCCAAAACAGGACTTAGTTGTTATAAGTCAGCAAATTTTCGCATTTTGAGACAAAATTCTAGCATTTTCCGGATTTGGATGACAAAAAAGTGCTATAGCGCGACAGGGGGGCAGTCCTGCATTCTAAATAAATGCCGGGTCAGGAGGAGTATGAGCACGTCGCTGACTTGAAAAGGCGGCTTCCTACCGCTCATACCCCTTCCGGCCCGGCGCTGTTAACAATCACAACACTTTCACACCATGACCGGAGCCAGTCCCCTGTCTCTTCCGGGCGGATGAGGGGGAAAGTCTGTGGGAGAAGTGTTTTAAAAAACATAGGACAAATTCAAAAGGATCTTAAGCTTGGGCAGCCGCTGCAGAAAACGCGCGCATAGCGAATGCTTTCGGAGCTCTGTCTGAGCGCACGCAAGTGCGCGAGTTAGCGGAGAAAGCATTCAATAGGCGGCACAGCGTTTTCAAAAGCGGCAACCGGCTTAAGATCCTTGAATTTGTCCTATGTTGTTAAATGTTCTATTCCGGACGGATGATCATTCGTCTGACGGCATCGCGAACTCGTCCGTGATCACCACATCCTCGGTCTCATCTTCCGCGGTCGGTGTCGGGACGAACTCATCCATGTATACGTCCTCTTCGGCTCCGCTTAAAAGGGCCGGCAGGTTCAGGACGATCCCGTCGATGTTGTAGGGAAGTTTCATGGAGACGGAGCTTCCTACCTTCTTGCCGCCCTTCTTGGGCGTAATGTGGAGCACCATCTTGAAATCCTGTCCCATTACGGGGACCATGCCGCGGTCGCCCTCGCCGAGCTTTGCAACGGACTGGTCTTTGACGAACACTTCTACCTTATAAAAAGGCTTGTAGGACGTGCCGTCGGCATCCAGTGCCTTGTTGTCAAAGTAGACGGTGTGGCCGCGGCCGATGATGGCCATGGTGATTCCTATGCCGATCACGACGGCCAGCGCCAGGATCCTGATGATCAGGGAGCGGGCGGAGAGTTTTTTCTTTGTATTCATTCTTCACCCTCCTTCTTCTGATCGAGGCGCAGGCGCTCGCTGTCCATGCTCTTGACCTTGCGCTTGTTGGTCTCATACATCACGAGTGCGATGGTGATGACAGCGTAGGATACGAACACACGGAAATATTCACCGATCATGGAATCGCCGGTAATGTATGCACCTGCACGCGGGGCGACGATGAACATCAGGTGGAAAAGAATAACTCCGAGGAATACGTTTCCGATGGAGGCCTTATCCACGGATGCGCCGCCGACCAGAAGCGCTGCGATACAGAACATACCGATCTGGGAATGAGCGCTGTAGGTGGCGATGTTGCCCATATTCTGCAGGTAGATCACCATACCGATGCCCGCGAGCACGGTGGAGATAATGATCGAGAGAATTCTGGTCCGCTCTACGTTGATGCCGGCGTCCCTGGCTACTTCCATATCCTGGCCGACTGCTCTCATATCCTGCCCGAGCTTCGTGCGGCGGAACCAAACGATCACGAGGCACAGGATGCCGATCACGATGAAGGTCATGACCGGGACCTTAACGCCCTTGATGTTGAGCGGGATAAGATTGTCCAGATGCTGGCGCATGTTCAGCAGGCTGACGGTGTTTCGGATGCCGTAGCCTCTGGGAAGCTTAATGGAATTGTGCTTGATGGGGATCACGGATCCCATCAGGTACAGAACGACCAGCTGGTAGACACCGTTGATAAAGTAGCTGATGATGTAGCTCGTGATCATCTCACGGCCTTTGGCCATATTCAGGATCTTTCCGCAGAAAAGACCCAGCAGGATGGAGATCGGAACGGAGATGATGACGGCAAGCACCATACCGGGGATTCCCACGATCTGCCAGTCGCTGACCAGGATCAGGCCGATCTCACCGGCCATGGCGCCCAGCGTCATGCCGAAGTTCAGGCCCATGCCTGCCATGATCGGGATCAGCAGGGACAGGATCAGGAAAGAGTTCCTGCCCATACGGGTCACGATCTCGTTGACCAGGTAGTTGGGGGAGAGTCCCGCGATGGGGATGCACAGAGCGCAGATCACGATGAACATCAGCGGCACCGAGGCTCTTGTCAGGAATGCGCTGAATTTGGCTTTATTCATTGCTTTTTTGTTCATTTCGATCCCTCCGTCTTCCTGGTGAGTGCGTACAGGATCATGCCGTTGGAGGCGATGATTCGGATAACTTCACTCATATCCATATGAATCATGTTGTTCATGACGGTGGGCGTCATGGTGACGATGCCCTGGAAGAGGATCGTCCCGATGATCACGTTCATGATCGTTGCCTTGTTCACGGACGCACCGCCGATCAGGATGGCGGATACAGCCGGAAGGGCCATATAGAACGGAGCCATGTAAAGCTGCACGAATCCGAAGCCCTGTTCATACACCAGGATACCGATTGCGGCGAGCCATGTGGACATCACCACCGACAGCAGACGGATCCGGTCCACATTGATGCCTGCCGCGCGGGCGAACACCGGGTTAGAGCCGACAGCCGTCATGGCCGTTCCGGTCTTGGTGTGAAGGAAAGCCCAGATCGCCGCCGCCAGCAGTGCGAAGAACAGCAGGGTGCCGGTGGGTATGACCAGGTTTCCGATCTTGATGCGAAGAATATTCGCAAGCACCTGGGAGTAGTAACCTTCCAGGGAAATGGTGGTACGAAGGCCCTTGCCGGAAAGACCCCAGACCATGTTCGGGCTCTTGTAGGGCAGGATCAGCCACATCATGCACATTAAGGATACGGAGGAGAAGCCCACATAGGTGGCGATCATCATCTCTCCGCCTTTGATCTTGTTGAGCAGCCATCCGTAGCCGGTTCCGAAGATCAGCGCAAACGGGGTGGCGATCACGATGGCCATTACGAAAGACATGGCGCCCGTAAACCCGAATTCGATCGAGAGGGTCGCGCCAAGCAGGCCGGAGATGATGCCAAGCGGCAGGCCGAAGTTAAGTCCGCAGCCGGAATGCACCATCGGGACCATAGCCAGTACCAGGATGCCGTTCCAGGAGAAACGGGCGATGATATTGGAGATCTGCGTAGGCAGATCGGCGCCCACGAACGGGGCGAGTATGAGCAGAAGGAGCAGGAACGCGGTGATGATCAGCCTGGGAAGCCCGAAGCTTTCCACGAGGTTCCCGAACCAGCTCTTTTCTTTTTTCTTTGTCTCGTTCATCCGACCCTCCTTATATCACCTGGGAGAGCATCAGCTCGCCCAGCTCTTCCACAGAGGACGACGCCGGAAGGATACCGGCGATCCTGCCTCCGGATACGATGGCGATCCGGTCGCAGCTTGCGCGAAGCTCCTCCAGCTCGGAAGAGACGATCACGACCGTGACGCCGTTCTTCCGGTTGAAGCGTCTGAGGGCTTCCAGCACCAGCGCCTTCGCGCCTACATCGATGCCTCGGGTGGGTTCGGATACGAAAAGCATCCGCGGGTTAAGGGCAAAAGCTTTGGCCAGGCACACCTTCTGCTGGTTGCCGCCCGAAAGCTCCTTCGCCTTCTGTTTGGAACTGGTGCAGCGGATGGCCAGCTCCGAGATATACTTATCGGTCACGTCCTTGATGGCTTTCTCATCACGCCATTTGACCAGGCCGCCCAGATAATTCTTCAGGAAACGGTTCTGGATCTGCATGGCCGGGAAAGCAACGTTCCATTCAAGGCTCTCATCGAGCAGAAGGCCTACGCCTCTGCGGTCCTCCGACACGAAAGCGAAGGAAGAGTCAAGACAGCTGCGCGGAGAATTCAAAGGAATCTCTTTCCCCTCGAAGATGACGGTGCCGCCCGCCGGATAAAGGCCCATGATCCCGTTGGGGATACCCAGTTTGCCCTGGCCGGCAAGGCCGCCGATTCCGAGAATCTCGCCCTCTTTCACATCCAGGCTGACATCCCTGACGGTCTCGCCGGGCATATCGACCCAGAGTCTTTTGACCGAGAGGATCGT
Organism: Porcincola sp.; assembly: GCA_045118075.1. Classification (GTDB taxonomy): domain Bacteria; phylum Bacillota; class Clostridia; order Lachnospirales; family Lachnospiraceae; genus Merdiplasma. The sequence continues at coordinate 95,105 of JBGUOI010000202.1, forward strand.
GGGGGCATCCTTTATTTCTTCATTTTCAGAGTGGGGCTGTGCTGTCTGGTCCACGTCGCGTCCCACCATCTGTCTGGTGATGATCGCTGTGGAAGTATCGGCCGCCGCCTCCTCGCTGACAACGTAACCGTCGCGCATGACAACGACCTTGTCACAGACGGCCATGATCTCATGCAGGCGGTGGGTGATGAAGATGATGGCGATGCCGCGCTTTGACATGCCGCGGATCGACTCGAGCAGGGCTTCGGCCTCTTTCTCGGTGAGCACTGCGGTCGGCTCGTCGAGGATCAGGAGCTTTAACTGTTCTTTGGACAGCTCCCTGGCGATCTCGGTGAATTGCTTATGGCCGACGGGCATATCGGAGATGATCATCTTGCGGTCAACTTTAACGCCCATCATCTCGATCGCGTTCGCCGCCTGCTCGTCCATCATCGTTCTGTTAAGTGTATTCATACGCTCTCCGAACACCTCGGAGACCAGATTTTTCTTTACCGGTTCCCTGTTGAGCAGGATATTCTCAGTGGTCGAAAACCCGGGAATCAGGGAAAATTCCTGGTGAACCATGCCGATGCCGGCTTCGATGGCATCAAAGGGAGAATTAAACTGGACTTTCTGCCCGTTTAAGAGTACATCCCCGCCGTAGCCGCCTGTCTCGCGAATCATATCTGCGCCGAACAGGATCCTCATCAGGGTGGACTTTCCGGCACCATTCTCTCCTACCAGGCCGACGACTTCTCCCTCGTGAACGGTGAGGTTGATGTCCGTAAGGACCTGGTTGCCGAAGAAGTCCTTCTTTATATTCCGCATCTCTAAAAGCGGAGCGTTTTCATTATTCATAGTGATCGGCTTACCTTCCGTATTCTAAACGATAAAGGGCACTGCCCCTGAATGTCATAAAGCAGGGGGAAGGGCATCTGCTCTTCCCCCTGTCGTCAAAGGTCTTATGACGATCTTATTTGGTGGTGAAGTACTTCTCGGGAACTTCGATCTCGGTGGATCCCATGTAGTATCCGGGATCGCCCATGATGTATGTATCCTGGTAAACAAGGAATACATTGCCCATCTTCACGCCCGTGTCTGCGTTGGTGTAGTTGGAACCATTCCATGCAGCCTTCGGGGAGAATACCTGATAAGCAGCGGAGATATCGTCGATGTTGTCCAGCTCTGCCTTGCCGTCGATAACGTTCATGGCATGCTGAGCAAGACCTGCGGAAACAGTGTAGCCATAGGAATAAGCCCATGTACCAAATCTGCCTGCACCGCCTTTTTCTACGACAGCTTCCTCAACCTTGGCAAGGATCTTCTCGAAGTCGCCGGCTTCCTCGGTGAGGTCAAG
>JBGUOI010000203.1:0-2044 GCA_045118075.1 Porcincola sp.
TGTGCGCAAGCGGATCATTATTGTGAATATCGGTTTTATGAACCTGGTGATGTACAATCCGGTCATCCTGAAGAAGGATACTCCTTATGAGACAGAAGAAGGCTGCTTGTCGCTGGAGGGTGTGCGCAAGACGACCCGCTATCAGAACATCGAGGTGGAATATCTGGATGGGAGTTGGAAGAATCACCGGCAGAAATTCTCCGGATGGACGGCGCAGATAATTCTTCATGAAATGGATCACCTTGAGGGCGTGATCATTTGACAATAGAAGGGGTATAAGGGAAATGGTACAAACCGTGATCGGGATAAATTCCGCGATGATGCAGATGCCGGATAAGAAGAGGAAGAAGATGGATTACAAAAAAGAACTGCAGGTGATCATAGATCAGGTAGAGTCCGCGAAAAACCGCCTGGCGGAAGTGACAGAGGCCATGGATTTTGATGACAAAGAAGTAGATTCTCTGGATGAAGCGCTGGATGCACTGGACGATGCGATTGATATCATGACAGATGCACTGGAAGAGGAAGAGTAAGCTTCCCTGTAAAAAGATATAAGAATAGCCGTAATGACCTTCAGACTGCGTGCCGAATGGGTTCACAGCCTGAAAGAAAAGAGAATGATAGTGAAGAGTCTCATTGCTAAGCTGCAGAACAAATACCATGTTTCGGCAGCAGAGGTTGATGAACAGGACACGCACCAGATTATTGTGATCGGTGTGACGGCAATCGTACCGCATAATGCGATGGCCGACAGCCTGATGGACGATATTTCCTTCTTTGTGGAGGAGAATACGGAGGCAGAGATCATAGATGAGGAGCGGGAGATCCGATAGAAATAAGAATACAAGCAAGTTCATTTCCCTGATTCTGCGCCATAAGCCTGAAATGATCGGAATCACCCTTGACGAGCATGGCTGGGCGGATGTCCGGGAACTGATTGACGGCATCAATCAATTGGAAGGCCATACACTGGATATGGAAATTCTGGAAGAAATCGTCCAGACTGACGAGAAGCAGCGCTATTCCTTCAACGAGGATCATACCCTGATCCGGGCTAACCAGGGACATTCCATACCGGTAGATGTGGAGTTGGAGGAAAAAACTCCGCCGGATATCCTTTGGCATGGGACAGGTGAAAAATACGTTGCTTCGATTGATGCACAGGGACTGATTCCGAAGAGTCGGCTCTACGTGCATCTTTCTTCAGATAGGGAAACAGCAAAGAAAGTGGGCAGCCGGCACGGCAGACCGGTCATTTATCAAATTGACTGCCGGCAGATGGCAGCGGAGGGATATCGGTTCTTTGAATCGGCCAATCATGTCTGGCTGACAAAGGAAGTGCCGGTCAGGTATTTGCGGAAGCTATAGAGGAGTCGCTATGGAGAAGGTTATATGGCTTGTGATTACAATACCGTGCAGTCTTCTGTTTACCGGTATCGGAATCTATGCCTGGCGGCGCACGAAACCCATGTGGTTCTGGTCGGGATCTTCGGTCAGGGAAGATGAAATCACCAATGTGAAGGCATATAACCGGGAAAATGGAATCATGTGGATCTGCTATTCCGCTGTTTTCTGGATCAGTACGATTATGGGTATAGGGAGTGTTTCAACAGCCGGGATTGTTCTTGCGGTGGGATGCCTGGGTGGTCTTCCGCTCCTTGTTATAGCCTACAACAGGATTTACAGGAAATATAAGCGATGAGAGTATTAATTTTAAACGGAAGCCCCAGACCAAAGGGGAATACAAAGCAGATGATTACTGCGTTCTGCGAAGGCCTGGAAGCAGCCGGCCACGAGTGGGATGTCTATGATGTCTGCAAAATGAACATTCATGGATGCCTTGCCTGCGAATATTGCCATACCAAAGGCAATGGGCAGTGTGTTCAGAAGGATGACATGCAAAACATCTATCAGCAGCTGCAGGAAGCGGAAATGCTGGTGATCGCTTCGCCGATCTACTACCATGGCCTGTCAGGCCAGTTGAAATGCACGATCGATCGGTTCTATGCAGCGGCCTATCCGAATAAACCGCCGAAGCTGAAGA
>JBGUOI010000204.1:0-15897 GCA_045118075.1 Porcincola sp.
TCCGGATATTTTCTGCTATCCGGGGTATGAAAACGGCATAGAGCCGTATCAATTAGAAATACACTGTTATTGAGCATACACTAATTAAACAAGACATAAAAATATGGCAGATCTTGCTTTGGATGAGTATGATCATATCATTATCAGTATGTTTTGACAGACAGATCCATTGGTTTTATCCGATTAATGCAGTATGGATCGGTGTACTCATCGAAGTTATTATTTGTGTGGTTTGCGTTGTTTTACGCAATAAGGATAAGGTTTTTAATATCAAAAATAATCGGATAATGACTTATTAAAATGGTTTGTATCATAAAAAGAGTCGAAAAGGGAAAATGGCAGTTAGCATGTAAATGAAAAAGAAACGTTATAAGAGCAGGTCTGATAAAGGATAACCTCGCCAGATCTGCTTTTTTGATTCATTGACAGGGCAGCTGCCTCAGTTCAGACTTCTTTGTTTATTCAACGGAATGTGATTATTATAATTCTATGTGTAATATCTGATCTTTAATCCTGTTATATAGGATGAGAGGGAGGAGGCGACATAAGTGGATGACGATAGAATAATAGCCCTGTTTTTTGAACGTTCAGAACTGGCAATTAAGGAATTAGACTGCAAGTATGGATCCGCTGCGAAGAAAACGGCGGGAAATATTCTATATAACCGGCTTGATGTAGAAGAATGCTTGAATGATACATATCTGAGGGTGTGGAATAGTATTCCCCCTCATCATCCAGCCTCTTTGGCTGGTTATGTTTGCAGAATTGCCCGTAATCTGGCTGTAAACAGGTATCATGCCAATCGTGCCCAAAAGCGGAATGGTAATTACGATCTAATACTGGATGAAATGCTGGAGTGTATTCCTTCCAAAGTGAACATAGAAACAGAATATGAAGCAAAGGAGCTTGGTGCTGCAATCAATCGTTTTATTTCCACACTGAAACAGGAAGATCGCATACTGTTTGTTCGCCGGTATTGGTATGCGGATCCGATTACAGATCTAGCTTTCAGATTAAACTCGAGCACCAATCGGATTTCTGTCCGTCTTTTCCGTTTACGTAATAAATTACGGTCTACTTTAGAAAGGGAGGGGTTTCTTGTATGAAACAGGAACTGATATCAAAAGCGTTCGGCTATATTGATGATTGTTTTGTTATTGAAGCTCATTATCCTGTAAATAAGACCGTGCCAGGCAAATCAAAAAGGCCTGCAGTAATAAAAATGAAGCGATTTGTTACTTATGTAGTGGCTGCTGTACTGGTTCTCGTATTGGGGATGATAGCTTTCGCTGTATGGAGTATCCATACTGCACGCAGGCAGGAACTGAAAACGGATATGAAGATTGATGAAAACAAAGTAACCAGCTACAAGGAATTTAATGCTGCTGATGAGCAGACAAGCAACATTGTATTGCTTTCTTCCGTCAATAATGGACAGGAGCATCGTGTATACATTAATATTTCTCCCGTGACTGAGGAAGAAGCGGTTGGAGCTATATTCACCTGGAAGATTGTGGGAACTGAGAACAGCGGCTTTGCCGGACCTTATCTGCCGGTCGATGTTTCAGTGTCAGGGAAAGATGAGGTTCGGGAAGCTGTGCTGGAAAATGCCTATGACAAGGAAACGCAGACCTTGACTCTGGAATGCTTTATAATGGAGGATCTCATCAAAACTGCAACGGATGTTCCCGAAACTGAAAGCGTTTCACTTCAGATCAGCATGATAAATGGAGATGATGAACCACAAACATTCGGAACAGTCTCTCTTTCTCCAGCGGATGTACAGGCTCGATATTTCGATTTTGGACATGCTCATTATCATGATAAAGAACTTGATAAGGTAATTGAGATTGCCGGACTGGAACTGACACCTTTTGGCGCTGTCTGGAAAGTGAACTATGATAATGCAGCATCCTTCCATACATCGGAAACAGACTGGGAGGTATATAAACCCTGGAGCCTTCTTGAGGAAAAGGTTTGTACAGATACAAAGATTTATTTTTCGGACGGATCAACCTTTTCCACTGGAGGCTCGCTGAACTGTTCTTATGAAAAAGGAACAGTGAATCTTATGTGTGGATGGGGGACATCCATTGATATTTATGATGTTCAGCGAATTGTTATGGGAGACCTTGTTCTTTGGGAAGAATCATAACATTACAAGAATGAGTTTGCTGAAAAGAAAATAATTGACGTTATTCTAAATAACCAGCTTGTGGTGAGCATGATTCCGTTTTGATAACGTTTCCTCAAAAAATAGGAATAAATAAACTTGTTTTTCAAAAATCAAAACAATATAATAAGTGAAAATGTTGGGAAAAACGCCATTCAATAGGATAATACCACCGTGAAGGCGGACGTACCGTTGGTTCAGGCCGTGTTACCTCTATCCTTGACTGATCAGGGTATTATTCGGTAATCAATATGTTTGAACAGGGCTTCCCGAATTTCGGGGAGCCCTTTTTTAGGAGGAATCCATTCATGGGAAAAGTTTTCCGGACAGGAGCAGTCCTCCTTCTCGTATGGCTGCTGGCATTTCCCGCTGCCGCCCATGCCGGGGAGAAACTCTCTTTCGATACATCCTGGCCGTGGGCCGGTAATTCTGTGATTCATGAATCGGATGTGACCCTGTATCATACCGCCGATCCAAACGGAATCGTGATCGCTGTCAATGCCGGTCACGGCACGTCGGGGGGCGAATCTTTCCAGACGCTGTCTCATCCTGACGGAACTGCGAAGGTAACCGGCGGCACCAATGCTGAAGGGGCCGTCTACAGCATGGCCATTTCTTCGGGAATGCAGTTCCTGGACGGGACCGCCGAGCGGGATGCCAATCTTCAGGCTGCCGTGATCTTGAAAGACAAACTGCTTGAAGCCGGCTACGATGTGCTGATGATCCGGGAATCAGAGGATGTGCGCCTGGATAATATCGCGCGCGCCTGTTTTGCAAACGCTTATGCGGACGCCCATCTCGCGCTTCACTACGATTCGACCGATTTTGACAAAGGTTTTTATTATATGGGAGTTCCTTCGGTTGAGTCCTATCGGGCCATGCACCCGGTCAATGAGTTCTGGCCGTGGCATGAAGCACTCGGACAGGCATTGGTCGGGGCGGTGACAAGGCACGGGCTGAAGGTTTTTGAAAGCGGCCGCCTGGAGACAGACCTTACGCAGACTTCTTATTCTACGATACCGTCGGTCGACATCGAACTGGGAGATAAAGCCTCGGATCACTCATCTGCAGCGCAGGAACTTCTCGCTGATGCGATCGTGGACGGATTGAATGATTTCTTCGCTGACAGAAGGTGACAAATCAGCGCAACACTCATATAATATCAATTGGAGTGTTATGAAACTGCGTTCGGGTGCGGGGTCGTGAAAATGGAAAAGAAGAGACAGGTCAAAAGAAGAAGAGGAAAAGGAAAGATTAAACCGCCAAGACAGGTGAGGCAGGAGCAGATCCTGATTCGGGTCGGAATCGGAGTGGCTGCGCTCCTGGTACTCATCGGACTGATCGCACTGATCACCCGGCTTCGCCGTCCGAAGAAGAAGGAACCGGTTGTCGAACAACCTGTTACGGAAGAGTTCATCGAGGAGACCGAAGCTCTGATCGATGGGAAGCCGGTACCGGAAAAGGTCGCTTTTAATCCGCATGCGGTGCCCAAAACTGAGCCCGATGTGATGATAAACTATACCAACATCAGCGTCAACGATCAGGTGCTTGAAAATAATGCCGACTATAAGGCCTGGTATAATTTTGATTTCGGCGGCGACGGTACTTATTCGGACGTCGACGGCATCATCGGTTTCCGCGGAAATAATTTCCGCTGCAGGCCCCAGTGGGGTACGGCAGATATAAAACAGAATAAACTCGAGACGCTCTGGAACATCCAGACCGGAAGTCTCGGTTACGGCGATGCCATCTGGACCGGAAGCGGCTGGACGGGGCAGCCGCTGATGGAGCGGTGGCCGAAGAGCATGCGCGCCCATATGAATATGTATGACTGGGCCAAAGAAAAAGATGACCTGATGGAAGTGATCTATGCCTGCATGGACGGGTATATCTACTTCTTTGAGCTGGAGACCGGAGAAAAGACACGCGATCCGATGTATGTCGGCTGGACATTCAAAGGAGCCGGCGCTCTCGACCCGCGCGGTTACCCGATTCTTTATGTCGGTTCCGGCTACAACAGCGACAGCGGTATCTCCCGTGCTTTCATCATCAACCTGCTGGACTGCTCGGTCATGTACACATTCGGAAATGCCGACCCCTTCTCCTTAAGGGGACAGCTCAGCTTCTTCGATTCGTCGGCACTCGTGGATGCGGAATCGGATACCCTGATCTATCCGGGTGAGAGCGGCATCCTGTATCTTATCCACCTGAACACAAAGTATGACGAGGCGGCGGGCACCGTATCGATCGACCCGGAAGAGTTTGTCAGATGGCGCTACTGGGGCTTCCGCTCCAGCTCGGAGAATTTCTGGGTCGGCATGGAGGACAGCGCGGCCATCTATGAACACTACATGTTCATCGCCGACAACGGCGGCCATATGATGTGCCTCGACCTGAATAACCTGCAGCTGGTCTGGGTGCAGGATATCCTGGATGATTCGAACTCGACTCCGGTCCTTTCCGTGGAGAACGGACATCTTTACCTGTACGTGAGTACTTCCTTCCGCCTCGGCTGGCGCAGCAGCTATACGGCCACGGTACCGGTCTTCAAGATCGATGCTGAGACGGGCGAGATCATCTGGCAGACGGATTACACCTGTTCCACGGATGACGGCGTTTCAGGCGGCGTACAATCGACGATCGCGCTGGGCGAGAACAGCCTGGAAGATTATATTTATGTAACGGTAGCCAAGACGGGATCCGATCCCTATAACGGAGTGCTGGCCTGCCTTGACAAGCGCACCGGTGCCAGGTACTGGGAGCATGAGACATACTATGCCTGGTCTTCCCCGGTCTGTGTATACACACCGACAGGCGAGGGCAGGGTCATCTACTTCAACTGCGCCGGAAACATGTACCTGATGGATGGCGTCACCGGCCAGGAACTGGATAAACTGTCGATCAGTGAAGGCGCGATCGAGGCTTCACCGGCCGTTTACAACGATTATGTGGTGATCGGTACCAGGGACTGCCATATCTGGGGGATCAAGATCAAGTAAAAAGAGTTATGATCAGAAAGATAAAGATGTTATTGACACACAGATCTTTCGGGCAGATTGCCGCTCTGGCGGCGGCTGCCCTTTTTGCAGTGCTTTTTTTTAATACCATTCCGGCTGCTGCCGGGTATCGGGAAGATCCCGCAGCCTTTATTCTCAATCAGATGAGGAACAGCTGCTTTGCGAGTTTATGGGAAGATGAGGATATGGTCTGCTTTGGCGAGATGACCGGAGAAGACTTTGCCGTGCTTAGCCTGAAGCTTGGCGAAGAAGAACGGATATGGGGCGGAGATTATGTGATCGATGAAAATGAAGTGACCATCACGGACGTCGTCACCGATGAACAGATCCGGTTTTTTGTCGGACATGATGAGGAAAACCCTTTTGTGATCACCATTCCGGCCGAATTTACCGATGATGGGGAAGTGCGTAATTTTGCCATATCAGCAGCTCCGTCTGAGCTGCTCGCAGCGGCGGCGGAGCGCTCGGACAGTTACCCGGATCTGCCGATGGCATCACACCGGGACCTTTCCGGGTGGGAGATACTCTCTCTTTACCGCAAATATCCGCTCTATGTTCTCCTTTCATTTATCGATGAGGCTTGGGAGCGCCATGAGCAGGATGGAACAGAGATCGTCTATGCTTTGAGTGGTAATAAAGAATTTGCCTGCAAACTGCAGATGGATCCGTCCGGCGAGGTCACCGCACGGGCCGGCCTGTTTCGGTCGATCTCCAGGCCGGAAGGCCTGCTGCTGAAGACGGACAGGTTTCTTCCGGGACAGCTGATGCTCTATACAGACGAGTATATCGATTATATCACCGGCGCCTGTGAATATAAAACAGGTCTTGGCGCTCTAACAAACCTGTGTTATAATGCACCTTAACTGCAAACCCCATCCTTTACAGGATTAAATATAGATATGAGAAAAGACCAGGGGGATCTTTATGATGACGAGACGGTCGAAAGACGCCGCCTCTACCTCATGCGCAGTGAAGACGGCACTGAGGATGAATATCTGAGGATCCAGAACAGAAGAAAAAGATACGAAAAAAAGAAGATCAATCCCAAAGCTGTCTCCATTATGGTCCTGATCCTTGCGGCGATGTCGCTTTTCTATGTCATCTGGCTGGAGAGCAAACCGATCATCGATGATCTGGTTCTCAGGATCTACGGTGCCCCCCAAAGCATACGGGAATTCGTCGTCAAGTATCCGGAAGCAAAATCGTATATCAGGGAATATCGCCGGTACAAGGACAATAAGCTTTCCACGGATGTTTCCGATGAGGTGGAAGAGGGGACGATACCCCTGTTCATCCAGTGGGATCCCCGCTGGGGATACCGTACCTACGGCAGCGATTATTTCGGGATCACGGGATGCGGGCCGACCAGCCTGTCCATGGTGATCTGCGGCCTGACAGGCCAGACACAGTACGATCCTTTCACCGTTTCCGAATGGGCGATGAAAAAAGACTATTATGTAGACGGAGTCGGATCGAGCTGGGATATGATGGAGAGCGGCGCTGAGGAGTTCGGACTGAAAGTCGAATCCCTGGGAGATGATATCGACCGGATGGTCGATGCGCTCGAGCAGGGCAAATGTGTTATCTGCTCGGTCTCGGAAGGGGACTTTACTTACACCGGCCATTTTATCGTATTGACGAGTATCGATAATGACAGCAGGATCCACCTGAACGATCCGAACAGTCCCGGGAACAGCAGCCGTGCATGGTCGCTGAGCCGTCTGAGAAAACAGATCGTCAGCATGTGGTCCTATGAGAAAGCACCGGCGCCGAAGAAGAAGAAATCCGGCAAGGACACCGGGAAAGCTTCCGAGCCCGAAAGCGAGGAGCTTGCAGAGACGGAAACAGAGAAAATTGAATAAAAAGCAGCTGCCATATGACTGACGGAAGCGGCAATTATGCCGTGCAGGTGAAACTGCAGGGGAGTATGGCGGAAGATCAGGAAAAAAGGCCGACCGTCTGGGCACTGAATAAGTGTACGGACAGGTGCGGCCATTTTTTATATCCAGGTTCGAGAGGAGAGAGAACATGAACAAGAGAGCATTAGCAGAAGCACTTTCAGCAGATCCCTACCCGGGAAGAGGCATCGTGATCGGCCGGAGCGAAGACGGAAAGAAGGCAGTGACCGCTTATTTTATCATGGGCAGAAGCACGAACAGCCGCAACCGCGTGTTCGTGGAAGAAGGGGAAGGGATCCGGACGCAGGCATTCGATCCGTCCAAAATGGTGGATCCGAGCCTGATCATCTATGCTCCCGTGCGTGTACTGGGAGATCACCTGATCGTGACGAACGGAGACCAGACCGATACGGTATTTGACGGGTTAAAGAACGGACTTACGTTTGAACAGGCACTGCGCACCCGCGAGTTCGAGCCGGACGGTCCGAACTACACACCCAGGATCTCCGGGCTTATTACTTTCGGGGAAGGTGATTTTTCCTATCAGATGTCCATTCTGAAATCGCATGAAGGCGATCCGGGCACCTGCTGCCGGTATACGTTTTCTTATGACGTTCCCCCGGCCGGTGAGGGACGTTTCATCCATACCTATGCGCGCAATGAAGAACCGCTCCCGAGTTTCGAGGGAGAGCCGGAGCGCGTTGCGATCGGGGGAGATATCGAAAGCTTTACCAGCCTGGTCTGGGAAAATCTCGATGAGGATAATAAAGTATCCCTTTTCGTGCGCTTCACCGATCTTGACACGAAACAAAGCGAGACGAGGATCATTAATAAAAACCAGTGAACGGGAATAAAAAGGAGAAAACGATGAACGAGATCCAGTTAAAGTACGGATGCAACCCTAACCAGAAACCCTCCCGCATCTTCATGGAAGACGGATCAGACCTGCCGGTCAATGTCCTGAACGGAAGACCGGGATACATTAATTTCCTGGATGCCTTTAACGGCTGGCAGCTCGTAAAGGAACTGAAAGCAGCCGCTGGTCTTCCGGCAGCCACTTCCTTTAAGCATGTCTCTCCGGCCGGAGCCGCGGTAGGACGTCCGCTCACGGATACCTTAAAAAAGATCTACTGGGTCGACGAGAACGCTGAGCTGTCTCCCATCGCCTGTGCGTACGCGAGAGCAAGAGGAGCGGACAGGATGTCGTCTTTCGGTGATTTTATTGCACTGTCGGATGTCTGCGATGTGGATACGGCCATGCTGATCAAAAAGGAAGTGTCGGACGGGATCATCGCCCCCGGTTATGAGCCGGAGGCACTCGAGATCTTAAAGTCCAAAAAGAAGGGCAATTACAATGTGATTCAGATCGATCCCGATTATGTGCCCGCTGAGCTTGAACGCAAGCAGGTATACGGAATCACCTTCGAGCAGGGGCGCAATGAACTGGATATCAGCGATGAACTCCTTTCCAATATTGTGACCGTTAATAAGGATATTCCGGAGGATGCGCTGACGGACATCAAGATCGCCCTGATCACGTTAAAGTATACCCAGTCCAATTCCGTGTGCTATGTAAAGGACGGACAGGCGATCGGTATCGGTGCAGGCCAGCAGTCAAGGATCCACTGCACCAGGCTGGCAGGCAGCAAAGCCGACAACTGGTTCCTGCGTCAGGCTCCCCAGGTGCTTTCTCTTCCGTTCCTCGACAACATCGGACGCGCGGACAGGGACAATGCGATCGATGTCTATATCGGCGATGAGTATGAGGATGTTTTGCGAGAAGGAGAGTGGCAGAAACGCTTTTCCAGCAAACCGCCCGTATTTACAAAAGAAGAGAAGAAGGCATGGCTGGCCGGCAGCGAAAATGTCGTGCTCGGTTCCGATGCATTCTTCCCCTTCTCCGATAATATCGAGCGTGCCAGGAAAAGCGGCGTGAAGTACATTGCGCAGCCCGGCGGCTCCGTCCGCGACGACCTCGTGATCGAAGCGTGCGACCGTTACGGCATGGCCATGATCTTCACCGGGATAAGGCTTTTCCATCACTGAAAATCAACCAAGCGGGATCTCCACCACCTGGGCCATCCGGGTAAGGCAGGTCTCGATCTGGGCAGAGATCTCCTCGACCATGCGGCTGGAGATCTCATCTTTTTTGTCGTTTGCCAGCGTTTCGCGAAGAGATTCGCGTACCTCGCCGCTGATCGCACCGACCCGGCTGCGGAAATGGCTGCGTGGGATCAGCTTTCTGGCGGGAACGGGGATATCGACTTTCAGGAGCGCTTTCTCCATGGGATCCCTGCCGATAAACAGCACCAGGAATGTTAAAAAAGCTCCTGCGATGATGCCCGGCAGGCCGCTGTAGATAAGTGCGATTCCGCTGCCTCCGCACAGCAGGCTGACGATCACGGTGATCACGGCGTCGATCAGCCAGGTGATCTCCTCCACGGCAAACACATCTTTTGCGTCCACCTGGATATCGATATCGCCCGCCGACAGATAGGAGTTTAGGTTGAGCGCTGCATTGGGGACTCCGTGCCGGATGCAGATCGGCATCGTGTATTCCTCAAGTTCGGCGGAAACGCCTTTGAGCCATTCGGTAACGGGCTTGACCAGGAGCTGACGGGCTTCGTCGGTTTGCAGCCAGTCGGCGATCTCTTCTTCCAGGTGTTCGTTGACGTCCGAAAGACGGCGGATCTGTCCGCTGCGCCACTGGTCAAAGACCGGCAGGGCGGCTTTTTCAAGGATCGGATCGACAAGCGTATCGGCAGTCAGTTCATACAGGCGGCCGAGGTTTTTCTCTACGATTTGTTCTACCGCCGGAGATGCGATCAGCTGCGCCACATCCTGCTTGAACGCCCTCACCTGCTCATCAATGCGGCCGCACAGGGCGAGACCTCTCGAAACGGAAAACTCCGGTTCCGTGGCGGTGATCACCACTGCTTCCGGGAATACCTGACGGCACCAGTCACGGATGACGGCCAGTTTACAGACTCCGCCGGTGAGGAACAGCAGTTCCGGCATCGGTCCGTCGATCTGGGAGCGCACATCCTTAAGGCTGTCCAGGAAAACTTTTTTAAATGACGCCCCGCCCAGGCTGGCTGACGGTCCCTCAAGTAAATGGAGGGCCGTTTTTTTATCCATGACGATGCGAAGCTTCAGGTTCCGGCGGTAGCGGACGGTGACGGTCTTCGCGCACTCACGCTCCTGCCAGTATTCCTCATCGCCGAAATACTGCTCTTTGAGCCGCCTGGCGGCGAACTCGCAGTAACTGTGCCACGGCGGGGACTGGGTGAAGACTTCCATCAGCTGGTCCCGCTGGGGACTTTCGGACAGGGCATGCTCCATAAGCAGCTCATCCATGATGCCGCCTCCGAGGCGGACCTCGCCTGCGGTTTTAAGCTCGACCTCGTGTCCTTTGGTGATATAGGCAAAATCCGTTGTGGAGGACCCGATATCAACAACAAGGACCGGGCGCGAGAGAATATCATAGCCGACCTGAAGGTGCTTTGACTGGCAGGCGCTGACCAGCGCTGCCCGGGATTCCGAGATGATCCGGACGGGAGGATAGCCGACCCGCTCGAAGATCTCGCGGTAGCGTTCGCGTGCGTCTTTATCCCACCCCGCAGGGCAGCCGATATAAAAACAGGTGTCTTCGCCGTCGACCAGATCCGCGCTGCCCCTGAGTTCGGACAGTACGCCTGCCGAGAAACATTTAACATCCGCGGCAGCTGAAGGGTCGGACAGGAAGCGGCTCTTAAAGCGCAGGGCTCTTTCCTCCGCCTGCGGAGCGTAGCAGGCGCCTTCGCCGATGAGCAGGGTGCCATCCTCTAACCGGGCATAAGCGGTGATAAAACTTTTTTCATCCCGCACGGGAATCATTTCGGGAACAGTCTGCGACTGTATGTCCAGACGCGAGACGGCACTCTCGGCATCTCCCAGGTCAAAACCGTAAAATCGTTCCATACATCTGCCTCCTTATTGCTGCCGGCCGGTTTTGCCGCTTACCGTTACGGCAGCCAGGCCTTTCTTTAAGAGGACTCCTTCCCTGACCAGTGCTGGGCGGATGGTTCCTTCCCTGTCAGAGGGCATATATTCAAACCATTCTTCCTGCCCGTCTTTTTCATCCACGGTCTCGATGCCCTGTGAATGCAGGTAGTAGCGAAGCGTTTCGATCGCATCCATGGCACTGTCGGTGTCGCGGGCGGCTCCGGCTTCAAGCATGTCCGCATACAGGGAGAGCTGTTTCTCATCCGGAAGCATATTGCCCTGCTTCCCGGTAAGGACCCGTTCTCTGGCTCTTTGTGAAGCGTCCAGGTCACCAAGGCACTTATCCATCGTCATAACCATTTCACGAAGGTGCCGGAAGATCTTATCTTTGTCATAGGTCAGCTGGGTCTTAAGGTTTTCCCCGCTGCCCGGTCCGTTTCCTTTTCCGTGAATGCGTCCCGCCATGAACAGGCATACGCCGCCGGCAGCCGGAAGCAGGAGAGCAGCCGGAATACGTCCAAGGTATCCTTTGCCGGGAAGAGACAGGATCATCACGCAGGCAGCGGCCAGGGCGATCACCCCCAAAGCGGTCAGGAGAATGAAGAAGATCTTCCCCTTTCCGGACAGTTTCCTGTCAGCGCCGGATGTCTTTTTCTCTTCCCAGATCCTGATATCGCCGCCCGAATCGATCCACGAGAGGGCACTGCGCCCGAGTGTGACTAAAGAAGCGGCATATTCCCTCAAAGTATCCGAGGGGCAGTCCTCATTATAGGCTGTCAGCATCCTGACCAGATGGTTATCCAAAGCGCGGCGGATCCTGGCTGCGTCGTCAGCGTCTCCCAGTTCCGCAATGATCCGGGATCGCTGGCTGTCTGTATATTCCAGCATGGTGCGCATAGTTTTTTTCCTCCGTTTTTCCGGGTACATAAATCGGTTTTTCTCCCGGACATGATCCTATTTTACCACGACCGGAGAGTGTGTGCTATAATCTAATCAACAGGCTAAACAGCCGGTGACCGGCGAGAAGATGACGATGACCGTCTGCAAAGGAGAAAGAGATGAAGGATCAGAAGAACCGTATGGTCAATGAACGTGATTTTAAACAGGATCCGAATTACGTTGCACCGGATAAGGAAAAGAAGAAACTTATCCTGAAGCTCGGGACCATGATCACAGACCGTTACCTGGTCAAGTACAGCCGTACGATGAACACGGACGACCCGGAATACTGGGCGCTCGACGAAGTCCTGACAAAGGAAGAAGCCAAATTCCTGCTCAGCTTTAAAAAGACCAGGACTCCCTACGATCTGGAAGACCTGGCAAAAATGAACAACATGTCCGTGGAGAAGACAAAGGAGATGGTCGATCACCTGGTGTGGGTCGGCCTGATCGAGATGACCCGCGAGAATGCGGACCATCATAAACAGTACAATGTCCCGATCTTCGTGCCCGGCAGCGCCGAATTCATGATGATGAACGACGAGCTGACCGCAAAGCATCCCAACCTGGCTACGTTCTTTAACCTGATGACGCAGATGCCGCTCGAAGGCGTGACCCCCATGATCCCGCCCGGAGGGGCCGGCGTCGGCATGCATGTCATCCCGGTTGAGAAAGCGATCGAACACGAGAATCTTTCTGCCAGTGTGGAACATATCTCCCATTGGCTGAGCAAGTACGACAAATATTCGGTGGGCCAGTGCACCTGCCGCAAACAGCAGACCATGCGCGGCGAGGGCTCGGGCGAGATCAACGGCGAATTCTGCATGGGCGTCGGTGATATGGCCGAGTACTGCGTGGACAGAGGGATGGGCAGGTACATTACCTACGATGAGGCGCTGGAGATCCTGGAGAGGGCGGAGCGCCACGGCTTTGTCCACCAGATCACCAATATCGACGGCAGTGAAAAGATCGTGGCCATCTGCAACTGCGCTCCGGGTGTATGCAATGCGCTTCGAACGAGCCAGCTGTACAATACGCCGAACATGTCCAGAAGCGCTTACCGTGCTCACGTCGATAAGGAAAAATGCATGGCCTGCGGCAAGTGCGCCGAAGTCTGTCCGGTGGGAGCAGCGAAACTGGGCCAGAAGCTGTGCACGAAGCACGGCGAAGTGGTCTACCCGACTACGCTTCTTCCCGATGAGACGGCCTGGGGACCGGATAAATGGAATGTGAATTACCGCGAGGACGCCAAAATCAACTGCTATGAGACAGGGACATCTCCGTGCAAGAGCGCCTGTCCGGCTCACCTTCCGGTACAGGCTTATGTGAGGATGGCGGCAGAGGGCCGCTTTACGGAAGCCCTCAGGCTGATCAAGCAGGACAATCCCTTCCCGGCTGTCTGCGGAGCCGTCTGCAACCGGCGCTGTGAGGATGCCTGTACGAGAGGCACGGTTGACGATCCGGTCGCGATCGATGAAATCAAAAAGTATATTGCTTCACTGGAACTTAACGCCGAAGACAGGTTTGTTCCGATCTGCGAGAAGGACGACGGCGGCATGTGGGGACCGGACTATAAGATGGCGGTCATCGGAGCCGGTCCTGCCGGACTGTCCGCCGCCTATTATCTGCGCACCCGCGGCTATGACGTGACCGTCTTTGATAAGGAAAGCCGCCCGGGCGGCATGATGCTGAACGGGATACCGACTTTCAGGCTTGAAAAAGAAGTGATCGAAGCGGAGATCGACGTTCTTAATAAAATGGGCGTTGAATTTAAATGCGGTGTCAACGTCGGTACGGATGTAACGATCAGGCAGCTGAAGCAGCAGGGATACAAAGCCTTCTATCTGGCGATCGGACTTCAGGGAGGCCGCGCTGCGGGTGTTCCAGGTGAGGACGCGGAAGGTGTCGAATCCGGTGTGTCCTTCCTTTACAGAGTCAACCAGGACAATACTCTCCGTCTCCACGGCGATGTCGTGGTGGTCGGCGGGGGCAACGTCGCGGTGGATGTAGCCAGGAGTGCGCTGCGCGCGGCGGACGGAAAGGTCACCATGCTCTGCCTTGAAAGCCCGGAGGAAATGCCCGCAGCCCGCGATGAAGTGGCTGAGGCGAAAGAAGAGGGAATCGAAGTCCTGAACGGCTGGGGACCGAAGCAGATCCTGGTCAGAGACGGCAAAGTGACCGGTATTGAATTCAAAAGATGCACCCGCGTCTACGATGATGCACACCGGTTCAGCCCTGAATATGACGAGGAAGATACGATCACGATCGAATGTGCAAATGTGCTGGAGGCGATCGGCCAGAGCGCGGTTTGGGGAGACCTGCTTCGCGGCACGGCTGTGAAGATCCGTCCGAACGGGACCGTCGAACACGATCCGGTCACTTTTGAGACGGGAGAGCCCGGAATCTTTGTCGGAGGCGACATTGCCCACGGAGCCCGTTTCGTGATCGATGCGATCGCCGACGGAAAGAAAGGCTGTGAAAGCATGCACCGCTTTGTACATCCGGGCCAGTCGCAGACGATCGCCCGCGATCTCCGTGAATTTATCGAGCTGGACAAAAACGAAGCGCTGATCGAAGATTATGACCATGCTCCGCGCCAGGTACCCGGCAGAAAGAAAGGGGACCCGGCAGGAACCTTTGAGGATCTGCGGCTTCCCTTTACCGAAGACCAGATCCGCGCGGAAGCTTCCCGCTGCCTGACCTGCGGCGTCTCCAGGGTGGACCCGAACCGCTGTATCGGCTGCGGCCTTTGCACTACACGGTGCGAGTTTGACGCGATCCACTTAAGCCGTGACATCCCGGATGCTTCCAATATGGTCCGCTGTGAGGACAAGCTGCCGAAGGTGGCTGCTTACGCCGCTGCAAGGGAGATCAGGATACTGAAAAAGAAACTGGGGAGATAACATGCATGAGATGGGGATCGTCCTGCATATTGCCAGGACGCTGGACGATACGGCGAAGGAACACGATCTGAAAAAGATCGGGTCGGTGACGCTTGAGGTGGGAGAGGTCTCCGGAATCATGACAGATCTGTTCACGGACTGCTGGGATTATTTCAAAGGGCGTCACCCGGTGCTGAAGGACTCTGTCCTGAAACTGGTGACGATCCCTGCCGTCACCTATTGCAGTTCATGCCATGAGACATACCCGACAATAAAGTACGGAAAAGAATGTCCGTACTGCCACAGCACGGAAACATGGCTGGTCAAAGGAAACGAGTGCTATATCAAAGAGATCGAGGCGGAATGAGGTGGAAAATGGATATCACACCATTTGATATTCTCGAGGTGCGCACGCAGATCCTGGAAGAGGAGGAAAAAGAAGCGTGCATGCTCCGGAAACAATTGAAGGAAAAGGGAGTTTTCTTCATCAACCTGATGGGATCTCCCGGCGCCGGCAAGACAACACTGCTCGAGCGCACGGTCGCGGCACTTGGCGACAGTTTGAAAATCGGCGTGATCGAAGCTGATGCGGACGGGGATGTGGATGCGCACAGGATGGCCGCCCTCGGTGTGAAAGTGCTGCAGGTGCATACCGGCGGCAGCTGCCATATGGATGTGTCGATGACTAAAAATGCGCTGGAAAAACTGGGTGTAGATGGGCTTGATCTGATCTTCCTGGAAAATGTCGGCAATCTGGTATGCCCGGCAGAGTTTGATGTCGGAGCGCACCGGCGGGTGGTGATCCTGAGCACCCCGGAAGGGCATGATAAGCCGCTGAAATATCCGCTGATGTTTGAAGTTGGCGATGCAGTGCTGGTCAACAAAATGGATGTGGCCCCGGTGTTTGACTTTGACATGGCACAGTTTGAGAAAAACGTCAGGCTGCGCAATGAAAACGCCCCGATCATTCCTGTCTCCTCACTGACGGGAGAAGGGTTTGATGC
>JBGUOI010000205.1:0-2833 GCA_045118075.1 Porcincola sp.
CGTCATGGCTGTTTACCTCCTTTGTTTTTTCCGCTCTTTTGCGGTGCTGTTTTCTTTTTCTGTCTGCATCATATCAGACCGTTTCTCACACTACTGTCATACATTCCGCTGAATGGCCGCAGGTTTTACACTGCAGCTCCTGTAACACCAGTAAAAAACACTTGATTGCGGAAGTTAGTTCCGCCTTTTTGGAAACTCAGTAACCATGCGGGACTAATGTCCGTTTTCCACCTTTTCATATAGCTGTTTTGACGCTATAATGACCCCATGAGCACCGTTAGACTGAGGGCTTGGAACACGACAAAGGGGCATCTGGAATTAGTGTGCGGGACTAACTTCCACATGCCGGATTTTACCTTTGCATTTCTGTCCGCCTGAAGCCTGCCTGTGCACATAGTTTTATTTTAGTAATTCTGGGGTCAGCCTTACGTCATCCGGCGCTATAGCCTTGTAGTTCATGACTGTAAGAAGCTTTTCATCCAGAAGCAGCTGAGACAGTTCAAATGGGCTATGTCCGTTGAGACTGTCTCTTTTTGTACTGTTGATGTGGTTCGCTAAAAGATCCGCATCCGCCTGTTCCAGATCCTCAAAAGAACTGCCTTTCTTCCTGACATAACGGATGTATTCGTGGTTCTTCTCACAGCATCCCTTCTGCCAGAAGGAATAAGGGTCGCAGTAGTATACCGTTGTCCTGCGGTTCCCGTCAGATGCCGTCTCGAGGTCTTCGCGGCCAGAGAATTCGGATCCGCCGTCGGTCAGGATGATCTCAAAGAGTTTCCGGAAAAGAGCGGTTCCCAGGCGTTCTTCCAGAAAGTCGAAGACCCGTTTTACTTCCTCCTGCGTCTGTGATGCGAGGATAAAAATAAGGATCAGGTTGGTCCGGCGGAACGTTAATGTCAGAAGTACTTTCCGGTCCTTCTTTTTCCCTTCAACGCAGTCCATTTCCACGATACTGGCGAGAGGGTTCTTTTCGATCCGCTTCTGGAAATCAGTGTAATTATGGCCTTTCCTGTAGGAGCGGTCCCTGGCGCTGGTGTCGGTTGCTGTTTTGCGCTTCTTGTATTTAACTTTTCGGCGCAGGTCGATGTTCCTTACGTCAAACACACCGGCATCAATGTAAGTGTACATGGTCCGGCGGGAACACTTCAGATCTTCCCCATGTGTTGCGTAGATATGGGCGAGTGACTGTCCGTTCCTGATGAGAGGCGTCAGGATATCGTTCATTCTCTGGATGCTTTCGGGAGTCTGGTTGATCCCTTCCCTGCAGGATACAAGAAGTGTCCGGTAACAGTCGTCTGCATACTTGGAGGAGTAAAAGCGCCTCTCCATCTGGCAGTTGACTTTTTTACCGCAGCCGTTGCAGACATAGGGTGCTTTCAGGAGCTTTGAACACTGTTGCGGCCGGTATGTCTCGCAGATATCACTGCAGCGGAATTTACGGCACATGCGGCAGATCAGGGTACACTTCCGGTCGCCGCAGATATGCATCATTCCGCAGGGATTATGCTTGTCCCGGTTCGCTTCGCAGGGGACATTTCCATAGCCTTTATGCTCCCTGATCCGCGCATTACGGCGGACTTCCTTTGAAACGGTTGTTGGATCTTTCTGTATGACCCGGGCGATCTCCGCGAAAGAATCGCTGCTGTTCAGCCCTTTTTCGATGTTGATCCTGTCAGACAGGGTCAGGTGTTTCTGATTACCTTTTTCGTTATTCATAGTTCCTCTCTCTGCACAGGCCAGGCAATCAGAAGCCTGTACAGTATACAACAGAGGAGCAGGATTTTTTTCTGTCCGAACCATTTGAAAAGAACTGTGCATCCCGCCCGCCAGCCTTGACAGCCGCCATCTGCGTGGCCTTACGCTTCCGACGACGGGAACTCAGGGATATCAGAACAGCAGGCGCCTTCCCGCCGGACTGCCAATTTTACCACGCATCTGCCGCCGGTCAAGGCCAGGCCGCTGACGCGGTGGCTGGGTTCCTGGTCTCCTGAGTATTGCCGGCTCTGGAGAATCTTGGGATATCAGTTGAGGTTATGCTGTCCATCCAAGGGGAACCCGAAGTGTGCAGAGGTAATGTCAGCTCATGCGGAATTTACTATTGCCACCGGAATTTACTTTCGCACTCAACTCCCCCATCCTCTTCAGGTGGTGGGATGAATTGCCGCCTTCTGGTATTGAGAAAAATAAGGTTTTCGGCAGAGAACGCTTGTTCGATTCGCCCGGGCGTGGTATAATTATATCAGCAGCTGCCACAATTCAGTCGAAACAGGAAAGATGCTGATATCATGAACAAATATGACCATAACGCACATTCAGTTTTTCTCCTGTATTATCATCTGATCCTGGCCGTGAAGTACAGAAGAAAAGTGTTTTCAGATGATATCTCAGATCGCGCGAAAGAGATCTTCTGTTATATAGCACCCCGTTACGGGCTGACGCTGGAGGAATGGAACCATGATGAAGACCATGTGCACATCATGTTCCGTGGACAGCCGAAAAGCGAACTGAGCCGGTTCATAAATGCGTATAAGAGCGCAAGCAGCCGCCTTCTGAAAAAAGAATTCCCGCAGGTCAGGAAAAAGCTGTGGGAGGAGACATTCTGGAGCCAGAGTTTCTGCCTGCTGACAGCGGGAGGCGCACCCATCGAAACGATCAGGCAGTATATAGAAAGCCAGGGTGAGAAATGAAGGGACAGAGGGCGTATAAGTTCCGTCTGTACCCGGACCGGGAACAGGCCGAACTGTTTCAGAAGACATTTGGCTGCTGCCGTTTCCTGTATAACCACATGCTGGCGGACAAAACAGAAATGTATGAGAAGACGGGGAAGATGAAG
>JBGUOI010000206.1:0-6872 GCA_045118075.1 Porcincola sp.
TCGGTGACGGCCACCAGTTCGGCGTCAGCCTCTCTTATGAAGTCCAGCCCTCTCCCGACGGCCTGGCCCAGGCATTCATCATCGGTGAAAAGTTCATAGGCTCCGACACGGTCGCCATGATACTCGGTGATAATATCTTCTACGGACACGGACTCAGCTTAAGGCTTAAGGAAGCTGTCCGGAAAGCTGAAAACGGCGAAGGCGCGACTGTATTCGGCTATTATGTCGATGATCCGGAGCGCTTTGGCATCGTCGAATTCGATGATACCGGAAAAGCCATCTCCATAGAGGAAAAGCCTGAGCACCCGAAAAGCAACTACTGTGTCACCGGCCTTTATTTCTATGACAATGATGTGGTCGAATATGCCCGAAACCTCAAGCCGTCGCCGCGAGGCGAGCTGGAGATCACGGACCTGAACCGGATCTATCTCGAAAAAGACAAACTCAACGTCGAACTGCTCGGGCAGGGCTTTACCTGGCTCGATACGGGGACTCATGAGAGCCTCGTGGAGGCAACCAACTTTGTCAAAACCGTCGAAGATCACCAGCACAGGAAGATCGCCTGCCTTGAGGAGATCGCCTACCGCCACGGCTGGATCTCAAAAGACGATATGATGAAGGTCTATGATGTCCTTAAGAAAAACCAGTACGGCCAGTATCTCAAAGATGTCATGGACGGCAAGTTCCTGGACATCGTTCATCACCGCTAATTTAATTATTCAGTTCAGATAAGGAGACAGATTATGACGATCATCGTTACCGGCGGCGCCGGTTTTATCGGAAGCAACTTTATTTTCCATATGATGAAAGAACATCCCGATTACAGGATCATCTGCCTGGATAAACTCACCTATGCAGGCAACCTCTCCACGCTTGAGAGCGTTATGAATGATCCGCATTTCCGGTTTGTCAAAGCCGACATAACGGACCGTGATGCTGTGTATGCTCTGTTTGAGGAGGAGCATCCGGATATCGTAGTCAACTTTGCCGCAGAAAGTCATGTAGACCGCTCGATCGAGAACCCGCAGGTGTTCCTGGAGACAAACATCATGGGAACCGCCGTCCTCATGGACGCCTGCCGTAAGTACGGCATCACCCGTTATCACCAGGTCTCCACCGACGAAGTATACGGAGATCTCCCCCTCGATCGGCCGGACCTGTTTTTCACCGAAGAGACACCCATCCATACCAGCAGCCCCTACAGTTCTTCCAAAGCCGGAGCAGACCTTCTGGTACTGGCTTACCACAGGACTTACGGCCTGCCGGTGACCATCAGCCGCTGCTCCAACAATTACGGTCCGTATCATTTTCCGGAAAAGCTGATCCCGCTGATGATCGCCAACGCCTTAAACGACAAACCTCTTCCTGTCTACGGTAAGGGTGAGAATGTCCGGGACTGGCTCTATGTCGAAGATCACTGCAAAGCGATCGACCTGATCATCCATAACGGCCGCGTCGGAGAAGTCTACAATATCGGCGGACACAATGAGATGCGCAATATTGATATCGTCAAGATGATCTGCCATGCCCTCGATAAACCCGAGAGCCTGATCACCTATGTGGAAGACAGAAAAGGCCATGACATGCGCTATGCGATCGATCCGACCAAGATCCACAATGAACTGGGATGGCTGCCTGAGACAAAGTTCGAAGAAGGAATCAAAAAGACCATTCAGTGGTACCTTGATAACCGCAGCTGGTGGGAAACCATCATCTCCGGCGAGTACATGAATTACTATGACAATATGTATGCGGACCGTCTTGAGAAAGGAAGCTCGGAATCATGAAGATATTTGTGAGCGGCGTCAGCGGCCAGCTCGGCCATGATGTGATGAATGAACTGCACAAAAGAGGGATCGATGCGGTCGGTTCGGACATAAAGGAAACTTACAGCGGAATTATG
This sequence comes from Porcincola sp., assembly GCA_045118075.1. GTDB lineage: Bacteria > Bacillota > Clostridia > Lachnospirales > Lachnospiraceae > Merdiplasma. The sequence goes on from JBGUOI010000206.1 coordinate 1,904, forward strand.
GACGGGACGCCTGTCACTTCCATGCCCTATGTCCGGATGGATATCACAGACCCTGAGCAGGTTGACTCGGTTCTGGCCAAAGAAAGACCGGATGCGGTGATTCACTGTGCAGCGTGGACCGCGGTGGACGCTGCCGAGGATGAGGAGAATATCGAAAAAGTCGAAAAGATCAACGCTCAGGGAACACGAAATATTGCCCGGGCATGCCAAAAGCTCGGAGCGGTCATGATGTATATCTCCACTGATTATATCTTTGACGGGCAGGGCGAGACCCCGTGGAAAAGTTCCTGCACCGACTACGCTCCTCTCAATGTTTACGGCCTGAGCAAGCTTCACGGCGAGGAAGCTGTCCGTGACCTGCTTGAAAAGTATTTCATCGTCAGAATTGCCTGGGTCTTCGGGCGAAACGGGAACAATTTCATCCGCACCATGCTCCGCCTTGGTAAAACGCATGATGCTCTTCGGATCGTCAATGACCAGATCGGAACGCCTACCTACACGTATGACCTGGCCAGGCTTTTATGCGATATGATCGTTACCGACCGTTACGGCACCTATCATGCAACGAACAGCGAAGTCTCCTGTGCGGACGGTTCATTATCTACCGCCGAAGGCTGCCGCTGCGGCTATATCAGCTGGTATGATTTCGCCTGTGAGATCTTCCGCCAGGCAGCAAATCTCGGTCACCCCGAGTATGAAAAAAGCCGCCTTAAAGTAACTCCGGTCACTACAGCCGAATACGGTATCTCGAAAGCCGCCAGGCCTTTTAACAGCCGTCTTGACAAGTCTGCTCTTACGGCAAACGGCTTCGAGGTCCTACCGGATTGGCAGGATGCTCTATCCCGCTATCTGGCTGAATTTGATTTCGATACACTTTGAAAGGAGAAAACAAAAAGACAAATGGGCAAGATCAAAGTGGAAAAATGCCCCATCGAGGGGCTCTATATTATCACTCCGTCTGTTTTCGGCGATGAGAGAGGTTATTTCAGTGAGACCTATAACCAGAAAGATATGGAAGAAGCCGGCCTGAACATGGTATTTGTCCAGGACAACCAGTCCGGCTCCGCGAAAGGCGTTTTACGCGGCCTGCATTTCCAGAAAGAATTCCCTCAGGGAAAGCTGGTCCGCGTCATCAGCGGAACCGTTTTTGATGTCGCAGTCGATCTCAGGGAAGGATCTGCGACCTACGGGAAATGGTTCGGCGTCGAACTCTCCGCCGAAAACCATAAGCAGTTCTATATCTCCGAGGGGTTTGCCCACGGTTTCTTTGTTCTGTCCGACGGCGCCCAGTTCTGCTATAAATGCACAGACTTCTATCATCCGGGTGATGAAGGCGGCCTTGCCTGGAACGATCCTTCCATCGGAGTCGAATGGCCCGGCCTTAAAGGCGAATATAAAGGAAGTGCTTCGGCGGAAGGATACACCATGTCAGACGGCACTCCTCTCATCCTCAGCGAAAAAGACCAGAAATGGCCTGTTCTTTCCGAAGCGTTTCATTTCTGATCTTTTTCAAGAACGCCTTTGGCGTTCTTGCCGCGCCGCGCTCGGGGCACGGCCCCTTCCACTGAGCGCGGCTGCGTTCCGCCGGAGGCTTAGAACTCAGGGGGGGCCTCCCCCACTGAGATCTAAGCCATTCTCCCGTGCCCAGCGGATGATCTGCTCTTTACCGGCCTTGCAGCTTCCCTGCACGAAGAATGGCTTACCGCCTCCGCGGCCCTCCAGCTGCGTGTTCAGTTTTTTATTCAGTTCACGCAGATCACCATTCTCCTGCCCCATAGCATAACGGGCCCCGTCCACGCAAAGACTGAACACACACGCGATTCCTTTGCATGTCTTCATGACGGCATCAGTCAGTCTCCTTACACCGTCCGGCGAAAGATCTTCTTCGATCAGAAGTACATTTCCTCTGCCGCAGAGCGCCTCGGCTTTCATTTCAAACAGCTTATTCTCGGTCTCCATGACACGATAAGCATCCGCTGCCGCTGTCTCTTTCAGCCTGGCCACGGCCTCTCCTGTCAGGGCAGGCTTTGCCGACAGCGCCACGCTCACCAGGTGATTCTGTTCCACCATGGCCGTGTCATACCGGTAAGCATCCCTTCCGCAAAGCATCTGTACCCGTACACCTCCCCGGAACCTCTCAACGCTGATGATTCGGATGAGCCCGATCTGGCCGGTCCGCTTTACGTGTGTGCCGCAGCAGGCGCACACATCCGCATCAGGGAAAGTGACCAGGCGCACGCTGCCGTGCAGCTCTTTCTTGCTCCGGTAGCTTAATCCCTCGCAATCATGCTCATCGTAGACATGGATCCCGACCTCGAGATCCCGCCACACGATCTCATTTGCCGCCTCCTCTATGCTTCGAAGATCATCCATGGTAAGCTCACCGTCAAAATCGATGGTGACGGCATCCGCCCCCATATGGAAGCCCACGTTGTTAAAGCCGAAACGGCTGTTTACCAACCCGCTTACGATATGCTCTCCGGAATGATTCTGCATCAGGCCGAAGCGTCTTTCAAAATCCAGAATACCGTGTACGGATACGCCTTCCGCGACAGGCTGCTTCGTATAGTGTCTGATCAGTCCGTCTTTTTCATGCGTATCGAATACTCTTATCTTCTCACCTTCTGCGCCGTCAGGAAGGAGCCATCCGGTATCCCCGTTCTGGCCGCCGCCCTCCGGATAAAACGCCGTCCGATCAAGAACGGTTTCAAAGTACCCTTTCCCGCTTTCTGTGCAGGAAAGCACCCGGGCATCAAATTCACTGATAAAGGCATCCCGGTAAAAAAGCTTTTCTGTCATGACTTAGCTCCCATCATAAAAACTGATTCGGCTTTATGAACCATCCATTATTATAATCACGCCCCGTGCTCCTTGCAAGAAGGTCAAAGCTCGGATATACTATTTAAAACAGCGGCACTTCTGTTTTCAAGGAGGAAAATATGGCTAAATTCAGAGAACGGTTTCTTAAGGGCGAGATTCCTTTTGACGACATTTTTGACCTGACCGATGAGTGGAATATGAGTGATGATCCGATCCCCCTTAGGGAATATCTCGGGCTGACCGCCCATGAAGAAGATATCTGGGTGGAAGAAAGTGATGAAGCACTTGAAGATTATATGAACCGTGAGAAAAACCGCAGGATCTTCTTCACGGATCTCGACGGAACGCTGCTTCGGGATGACAAATCTCTCTCTCCCGCCATGCGTGACCTCCTCAGGCAGATCTCTGCGGCCGGAAATCCGATTGTCATCTCGACCGGACGTTTCACGAAAAGTGCCATTATCCAGTTCAATAATCTGGGAATCGATCCGGAAGGATGCTATCTGATCACATGCAACGGCGCACAGGTCTTTGATATTGAGCGCAGAAAATTCATTCATGAGACCTCGGTCGGCCGTGACATGGTCAGAGCCCTCTTTGATGAGGCCGCCAATTACGGAATCCATATCCAGACCTACAACATGACACATGTTCTGACCGAGCATGATACTCCGGAGCTTCAACTCTACTGCGAGATTCAGAAGCTTCCCTATATTGTCACGGACGATGTGACTTCACTGCTTGAAAAAGATCCGCCCAAGCTTCTGGCCATTAAAAATGATGATCATGAATGCGTCCTCGGCTTTTATGAAAAGGTACGCCCAATGTTTGAGGATAAGCTTGATTTCTTCTTCTCCAATCCTTACTACCTGGAGATCGTGGCCAAAGGAACCTGCAAGGGAGAGGCCATCCGTCATCTGTGTGAACACCTGTTGATCCCGATCGAGCGATCCGTGGCGGCCGGTGATGCCGAAAATGATATCTCCATGATCAAGGCTGCCGGGACCGGAATCGCCATGGCAAACGGTGAAGAAGCTGTCAAGGCGGCGGCGGACCGGATAACGAAAACGGACAACAACCACGACGGGTTGCTGCCCATTTTAAAAGAGATCTTTCTTGACAGCTGACGATCATCTCTTCCTTCTAAGTAACAGAATGATGATCGCGATAATCACAGCCAGTGATGCTCCGGCGGCGATCACAAACGGCAGGACGGGTGTATCGTCTCCTGTTTCAACTGCCTCCGGTGCCGTGACCGTAAAGCTTACCGAACGTGTATCCGTCACCCCGTTATTCTCCCAGGAAGTACCGTTATACACATCCTTGATGTAATCCACATAAAGCGTATAATTACCGACAGCATTAATGGCCATGGAAGCCGTTGTCTTTGTGTCGCTCCAGCTGCCGCTTGCAGAGCCGATCCTGTATCCCGAAGGTCTCCAACGGAAATCTCCCGGGTTCGGATCGGCATTTTCCATTCCTGCACCGGCTGCCCCGAAAGTGATGGTCGTACCTCTCATGAATGAGGTTCCTTCAGTGATCCCGCTGATCAGGTTGTCATTGACCGAAGGACCGTCTTTATAAAGTGCCTGTACGCTGACATGATCAGCCGGCATCACGATCGAAGTGGAGAAACGCGATGCATCAGCCACCTGGGCATTCGAACTGTTCACGAGCCAGGTATCGAATTCCTTTCCGTCAGCCGGCCATTGGGCCGTCAGGGGCACATTCTCGCCTTTCCGGTACGTTCCGCTTCCGCTTCCGCTCGTCACTTTCAGGTTATACTCTATATACTCATAAACAGCATTGATGCTCACATCTTCACTGCCCATAACGAACGAGGTCTGCTCTGCTCCCTTATCTGTCAGGGTCACATTGCCCGCGGAAACATTCCACTCTTTGAACCGCTCTCCTTCAAGAGCTGTCTGCGCCTTGATAATGACAGTATCCCCGGGGCTGTAGGTTCCCGCGCCTTCACCGTGCCGGATGCTGACTGTGTGGGTCTCGACCGGTTTATCACGGTAAATTGCGCTGATATTGACCCCGTCTTCGGGCATTGCAAAGGAAGTGACGGATGAATATGCATCCTCTGCAGCGACCTCGGTGTTATCGCTTACAGAGGTGATGACCCAGTGATCAAAATCTTTAT
>JBGUOI010000207.1:0-7725 GCA_045118075.1 Porcincola sp.
GCGACGCAATGGCCGCCAGTGCCTGCGTCTGCTGCTGTATCGCGTAGAGCATGTACTGCAGCGGATATTTCGCCTCGGTCTTCATAAAGAGCATGGCGTTGTACCAGTCGTTCCAGTAGCCCAGTGCCAGGAACAGGCCGATGGTCGCCAGACCGGATTTCAGAAGCGGCAGGATGATGGTGAAGTAGATCTTCCACTCACCGGCACCGTCCAGCTTCGCCGACTCGATCAGCGCAAACGGGATGGCGTTCACGAACGTCCTCATGATCAATAGATAGAACACATTGAACATGCCCGGCAGGATAAGGGCCCAGAGGCTGTCCTGCAGATGCAGGTAGCGGATGTAGAAGATGTAGGTGCTGACCATACCGCCGTTGAACAGCGTTGTGAAATAGAAGAAGAATGACAGTACATTTCTGTACTTGAAGTCTTTGCGGCTGATGACGTAAGCCGTCAGCGATGTCAGAAACAGTCCGAGGAACGTGCCGACCAGCGTGATCAGGATGGACACGCCGTAAGCACGGAGGATCCTCTGCGGAGTCTTGAAGATAATGTTGTAAGCCTCCAGGGAGAACTCACCCGGCCACAGCGAAAAACCGTGGAAGCGGATGAACTGTTCCGATGTAAATGAACCGGAGATCAGCAGCAGGAAGGGGATCAGGCAGATCAGCGCCACGAGGAACACCACCGTGTAGCAGATCACATAGAAGACCTTCGAGGAAGTGCTGAGTTTGATCGATTTTGTACTGATGCCTGAGCTTTCCAAATCTTTCGATGCCATTTCAGTTTTCCCTCCCTTCCCTTAGAACAGTGCGTAATCTTCGTCGATCCGTTTGACAACTGCGTTCACGACCATGATGATGATGAAGCACAGCACGGACTGATAAAATGTCGCCGCACTCGTCATGCCGATGTCAGGGTTCGTGACCAGGGAACGGAACACGTAGGTATCGATAACGTCGGTTGCGTTGTAGAGCTGTCCGTTCAGACCGATGATCTGGTAGAACATCTCGAAGTCACCGCGCAGGATTCGTCCGACCTGCAGCAGGATCATGGTCACCAGTGTCGGCCGGATGGACGGCAGGGTGATGTGGCGGATCCTCTGGAAGATCGTGGCACCGTCGATGGCGGCCGCTTCGTTGATCGCGCCGTCAATGCCGGTGATGGCCGCTATGTAGATGACCGAGTTGTAACCCGTCCATTTCCAGGCGTTAAATCCGCAGATGATGAACGGCCAGACCATGGGCATTGCATAGAAGTTGATCGGATTTCCGCCGGTGGCCTTCACGACCGTGTTGATCAGACCGGTCTCATAGTTGAAGATACTGAATACGAATACACCGACAACGACCCAGGAAATGAAATACGGAAGCAGGATAACGGTCTGTGAGACCTTTTTAAAATACTTCCGGTGGATCTCCGTAATGAAGATCGCGACGATGACTGCCAGGCCCTGGCTCGTGACCAGGTTCAGCAGGTTGTAAAGGATCGTGTTTTTGGTGATCCTCCAGCCGGTTCCGGAACTGAACAGGAATTTAAAGTTGTTCAGTCCGTTCCAGGGGCTTTTGAAAACACCCATGTCATAACGATAGTTCTTGAATGCCAGCACCAGTCCGCTCATCGGCAGATACTGCATGACGAGGACCAGGATCACCGCCGGCAGCGCCATAACGAACAGCGCTTTGTTTTTCTTAAACTCAGCTGCAAATCCACCCTTCTTCGTTGCGACCACCTCCTGCATTAATAACACGTCTTAAGATGTCTCTTTCCCTGCGAGATATATGCTAATTATATTCCGTTTGGATTGCCCGATATATCAGATTTATGGTATATTTATCATAAATCTTGTAAAATTGATTCGGCGGAGGTTTCTCATGAGCAGCAAAGCACTCCCTTACTTTATATCCCGCTCGCTGCACACCCCTGTCCGGCGTTATTTCCGCGCCGGGCTGGAGGATGCCGCGCTGCGCCGGCCGGCTCTTTTTTATTCCGTCACGGATTTCTCCGACGATCCGTTCGGGCCGGCCGTTCTTTCAAAGATCCTTTCCATCCATCCGGAAGCTGCTGAAGAAGGCGTTCCCATAGATCCGTTGATCGTATCGGTAGAAGAGCAGTTCGCATATTCTTTCGTCGTCCAGAAAAAATATGTCTGGCTGATCGGCCCGCTTCGTTTCCGTGAGAAGATCTACTTTGCCCACGCCTTTACCTGCGCCGGGCTCGGACTCGAAGAAGGCAGTCTCTCCGATGATTTCCCGGAGCAGGTCCCCGTGGCCAACTTTACGGACTTCGTCCTCCAGACGCTTCTCGTCCACAATATGAAAAGAAACGGGGATGAATCTTCTCCCTTCCTGGAGCGTCACGAATTCCTGTCAAAGAACTGCGTGAACAAGTCCGTGATCCGCGATTACGGCCAGAAGACGACCGACCGGATGCTGGACAACCTTGAGAGCGGCATCCGCCACAACCCGTACAGCCAGGAGATCCGTGAGCGCAACAGTATCCGCAACGGCGATACGGAAGGCCTGCGGCTGGCCCTTCGCGAGACATTCGCCGGCAATTACGGGCAGCTCAGCGACGATCCCCTCCGCCAGGAGATCGACATGGGCATCGTCACCATCACCCTCGCCACCCGTGCGGCTATCGAAGGCGGCCTTCACCATGAGGAGGTCTTCTCCTTCTGCGACAGGATCATCCGCCAGATGGAAGGCGCCCGCGATGTGGCCACCGTCCGCCATATCTACCGCAATGCCGAATACAGCCTCACGGAAATGGTCCGCGACCTGAAAGAAAAGCGCAGCGAGCAGCCCGATTCAAAAGAGAACCGCCATATCGCGCGCTGCAAGGATTACATCTTCGGGCACCTTCATGAGAAGATCACCATCTCGCAGATCGCCTCGGCCATCGGCCTTGACCCGAGCTATCTCTCCTCGCTCTTCTCTTCGCACGAGCACATCACGCTCAAGCACTACATCGTGAACGAGAAAATCAAGCTGGCGAAGAACATGCTGACCTATTCATCCTATTCATATATCCGCATCGCCACTTACCTGGGGTTCTGCTCCCAGAGCCACCTGGGGCAGGAGTTCAAAAAGTCGACCGGTATGTCCCTGAAGGAATACCGCGATGCTTACGCGCGTGAGGAATTTGCTGATTTCTGAGAGGAGAAAACTGATGAGAAAAGTAATCGAATTGAACAAAGACTGGCTGTTTGTCAAAGGTATTCCCTGTTCGCCCGATAAGATGCCCGACGTTTTTTCGCCGGGGTGTGAAAAGGTCGATCTCCCCCACACCTGGAACAGCGTTGACGGACACGACGGCCATAACATTGACATTCCCGTAAAGGACTGGTCACAGGGCGACCTCTCCGGCGCCCCGGTCGAATTCTATGAAAGGACCGCCGCCTGGTATTACCGTGAATTCGACGCGCCCCGGCAGCCCCTTGCCGGCGGGCGCACCTATGTCGAGATCCCGGCCGCCTCCATGGTGTGCGACGTCTTCGTAAACGGAAAAGCGGCGGCGCACCATGAGAACCCGTTCTCCCTGTTCCGCGCCGATGTCACGGATCTTCTTGCCCAAACAGGCCCGAACCTGCTCGCCATCTGCGTCAGCAACGAGTACAACGACCACGTCTACCCGCAGCACGCCGACTTTACTTTTTACGGCGGGCTCTACCGCGGCGTAAACCTTGTAAGCACGGCGGCCGCTCATTTTGATCTCGACTACTGCGGAAGCTGCGGCATAAAGGTAACGCCCCGGCTCTGCGGGGACGGCACCGCCCTCATCGACGTAAAAAGCTTCCTTAAAGGAACCGATGAAAACCACATCGTCCAGTACAGCCTCACCGACCGGGACGGAAACGAGTGCGCGCTCGCGGCGCGTCCCTCCTCAAGCCCCGATGCGGAACTGTTTTTGGCCGGCCCGCATCTCTGGTCGCCGTCCGATCCGTATCTCTACACGCTCACGGCCCGCATTGTGCGCCGCAACGAGGTGGTCGATGATGTGACTTTCAAGACCGGTATCCGAAGCTTCTTTTGCGATCCGCAAAAAGGCTTTATCCTAAACGGCTCTCCCCTTCCCCTGAGGGGAGTCTGCCGCCATCAGGACAGGCTGTACAAAGGCAATGCGCTGACCGCCGAAGATCACCGCGAAGATGCTCTCATCATCAAAGAACTCGGCGCCAACACCATCCGCCTTGCCCATTACCAGCATGACCAGGCCTTCTACGATGCCTGCGACGAGCTCGGCTTTGTGGTCTGGGCCGAGATCCCGTTCATCACGATCATGCGTGACGATCCGGCCGCCCACGCCAACTGCCGCCTCCAGATGAAAGAGCTGATCATCCAGAACTACAACCACCCGAGCATCTGCTTCTGGGGCTTGTCCAACGAAGTACTGCTCGGCGGCAAACTCTCCGATCTCCTGGTCGAGAACCACAAGGACCTGGAAGCTCTGGTCAAGTCGCTCGATCCCACGCGCCTGTCCACCATCGCCCATGTCAGCGGGACCCCGGGCGAGTGCGGCCTTCACGGCATCACGGATGTCGAAGCCTACAACCACTACTTCGGCTGGTACGTGGGCACGATCGACGACAACGCCGCCTGGCTCGACGACTACCACAGCCGGTATCCGGACCGCTGCCTTGGCCTTTCCGAATACGGCTGCGAGGGCATCATCACCACCCACACCGATACGCCTTCGCCAAAGGACTATTCCGAAGAATACCAGGCCCTCTACCACGAAACGCTCGCCAGAGTGATCCACGAGCGGCCGTGGATCTGGGGTACCTACGTCTGGAACATGTTCGACTTCGGCGCGGCCGCCCGCAACGAAGGCGGCGTGGCCGGACGCAACAACAAAGGCCTCGTCACGATGGACCGGAAGATCAAAAAAGACAGCTGGTACATCTACAAAGCCTGGTGGGACAGCACCCCCATGGTCCATATCTGCGGAAAGCGCCATTTTAAGCGGACCGGCCCTGAGACGCAGATCAAAGTCTACTCCAACCAGCCCTCCGTCACACTAAGCGTCAACGGAAGCGTAGTCGGGACAAAAACAGCAGCGGAGTCCGGAGACAAAGTCTTTGTCTTTACCGTGCCGCTGCGGGAAGGAGTCAATCATATTGCTGCGGAAGCAGGGGAAGTTAGGGACTGGGCAATGGTAGAGAAATAACAGATGATAAGTAATGCCCGGTCACGCTTCGTAACCGGGCATCTACTATTTAGGAAACTTGGATTTCCTTCGCTGCTATTTCCGAGCCTACTTTGTGATTAGGCATCTACTATTCTGGAAACCCGTATTTCCTTCGCCGCTATTTCCGGGCCTACTTCGCAACCGAGCATCTACTATTCTGGAAACCCGTATTTTCTTCGCTGCCTTTTCCGGGGCTACTTCATAACCGGGCATCTACTATTCTGGAAACTTGTATTTCCTTCGCCACTTTGCTCAGGCTTACTTCGTAACCGGGCATCTACTATTCTGGAAACCCGTATTTCCTTCGCCGCTTTGCTCAGGCCTGCTTCATGACCGGGCATCTACTACTTAGGAAACTTGGATTTCCTTCGCTGCTTTGCTCAGGCCTGCTTCGTAACCGGGCATCTACTATTTAGGAAACTTGGATTTCCTTCGCTGCTTTCCCTTAACTACTCCCTCATCCTATACTTCATACAACTCATCAAAATCACTCACCAGATGATCGTACACTTTCTGGTAGATCTTGTGATACTTCCGGTAGACATCCACTTCTTCCGGGTTCGGACTTACTTTCTTGTCCGTGCCGGTCAGTTTCTTGGCGGCTGTCCGTACATCGTCAAAGACGCCGGTGCCGACGCCGGCCAGGATGGCTTCGCCGTAAGCCGGGCCTTCTTCCTGGGTGAGGGTCACCACGTCGCACTCGTACAGGTCGGCCATGATCTGGCGCCAGACGGGATTGCGGCTTCCTCCGCCGCACACTCTCATTTCTTTAACGAATGTTCCCATTCCTTTCAGGATATCGTTGCAGTCCGCAAGGGAGTAGGTAATGCCTTCCATAATGGCGCGCAGCATGTGTGCCTGGCCGTGGACCGTGTTGAGGCCGACGAATGCTCCTCTGTATTTGGCATTCATATGCGGGGTGCGCTCTCCCATAAGGAAAGGAAGGTAGATCAGGCGGTCGCTTCCCGGCTTAATTTCAGCCGTCTTCTCGTTGATCAGTTCAAAGATCGGCTTGCCGCTCTCTTTTGCTTCCTCAGCCAGTCCGCGGCAGAATTTCTCGCGGAACCATTCTACGGAGAGGCCTGCTGCCTGCGGTCCGCCCATTGTGAAGTATCCGCCGGGAACGGAGCTGCAGCAAAGGTGCAGGCTGCCCTCGGGAACACTCTTGTAATTGTCAAGTGCCGTGTAAACAATGGCAGAAGTGCCGATGCTCGTAAAGGCATCTCCGTCCAGCACGATGCCGCTTCCGATCGCTGCGCCGGCATTATCGGCCGATCCGCCCACCACCGCGCACTGTGTGGTCAGGCCGCATTTTTCGGCCGCCTCTTTGGTCAGGTATCCGGTCACCTCGGCTGACTCATAGATCTTCGGCAGAAGCGCCTTGTCGATCTTCACCGCCTCCAGCACTTCATCCGACCAGCAGCGGTTTTTCACGTCCATCAGCTGCATGCCGGAGGCATCCGAGACATCCGTCGCAAAGTCACCGGTCAGTCCAAAGCGGACATAGTCTTTTGGCAGCAGGATATGTCTGCATTTTGCCAGGTTCTCCGGCTCGTGCTTTCTCACCCAGAGGATCTTTGCTGCCGTCCAGGCAGCGATGGGCGGGTTCGCCGTAATCTCCAGCCACTTCTCAAAGGGAAGCGAAGAAGTCATCTCCTCCAGCTGCTCATGGGAACGCTGATCGCACCAGATGATCGAGTCGCGGATGGGCTTGTCATTCTCATCGAGCATTACCAGGCCGTGCATCTGGCCGGACAGGCCGATGCCTTTGACCGCAGCAGGATCCACTCCGGATTCTTCCACCACAAATCGAATGGTTTCGATAGAAGCCTCCAGCCAGTCATCCGGGCGCTGCTCCGCCCAGCCGTTTGCCGGCTGCATCATCGGATAAGAACGCGAAGTCTGGGAGAGGATCACTCCGTTCTCGTCCATCAGGATGGTCTTTGTTGCACTTGTTCCGATATCCACACCGATTAAATACTGCATTACTCTTCCTCCAGCTGTTAGTGGGGGTGACATAAAGCCGTCACCTGTCATCTTTATTTTATCTTGTTGCAGTCGATCGCTACCTGGCTCCGTTTTAGGGATGCGGCAAAATCAAAATCTTTCTGGCTGATATAACCCAGATACAAAACATCGAGGATGAACTGGTCCGCCACTCGTCTGGTCACCTTGTCGCGTCCGACCGACAGATCGCTGATGGCAATATAAAGCGGAATGTCGGTGTACTTCAGCAGCGGCGATTTACTCATCTTGGTGATGCATATCGTCGTCGCGCCGCGCTTTTTGGCAATCGACATCGCCTGGACCACGTTGCGGGAACGGCCTTCATAAGAAACCGCAAGCGCCACATCCCCCGGGCCCAGATTATTAGCCCTCATAAGCTGCATCATCGTATCGCTCTCTGCCGAAGATTCCACCCCCAGACGGCAGAATTTCATAAAAGCAAACTGGCAGGCGGCAGATGCATCACCAACGCCGAAAAAATGAATCGATTTGGCATTGGTAAGAGCATCAACCGCTTTCTGGTAATTA
>JBGUOI010000208.1:0-3190 GCA_045118075.1 Porcincola sp.
TATTGAGAGCACTGATGAATGTTCGTATGCCTGATCCGATCAGCGAGGAGATATTGGCAATTCAGGACGAGTATTTGACCGAAGAAAGCATTAGAGCCGGAATAACGGATATTGCTGACCTGAAGCCATGTGCCATAGATGACAGGCTGTATTTATGGCAGGGTGATATCACAACTCTTAAAGTTGATGCTATTACGAATCCCGCAAATGCCGCGATGTTGGGGTGTTTTCAGCCCCTTCATAATTGTGCGGACAATATTATCGGAAGCAAATCAGGCATCCGCTTAAGACTCCGCTGTAACGACTACATGTGCCGCCAAGCTGCGATTCATGGCAGAAACTATGAGGAGCCTACGGGACAGGCCATGATCACGCCGGGTTATAATCTGCCATGCAAATATATCCTTCACACGGTCGGGCCCATCGTCCAAGGGCATCTTACGAAAGACCATGAACATCTGCTGACGTCCTGCTACACCTCTTGTCTGAACCTGGCGGCGGAGAACGGTCTTGAAAGTGTAGCTTTCTGCTGTATCTCAACCGGGGTTTTCATGTTCCCGAATCAGAGAGCGGCGGAGATTGCCGTGGAAACCGTTCGAAAGTGGCTGGATGAGTCTGGAAGCCAGATGAAGATTATCTTTAACGTATATAAGAATCTGGACCTGGCCATTTACAGAGAATTGCTTTATTGATTCTTCGCTGTAAATCAGTACACAAGAGGCAACCAAACATAACATAACTCACGCTATTTCGTTATCTGCGGTTGGTAGAAATCAAGGCAACTTCGCTTTACAATAATCATCAGAATCATACTTTTGGGAGGCTCTGGTGATGGTTGCAGAAGTAAGAAAACTTATGAAGAGGTATCCATCCTTCGTACTGGATGAAGTCTCTTTTGACCTGGAAAGAGGAAAGATCACCGGCTTTATTGGCAGAAATGGTGCAGGAAAAACAACTACGATCAAGTCGATGCTGAATCTGATTCACCCAGACAGCGGCGATGTCCGATTCTTCGGTATGCCCATCGTGGACAATGAAACAGGCATCAAGAAACGCATCGGATACTCGACGGGGACGGTCAGCTGGTACCCGAGGAAAAAGATCCGGGATATCGTCGATTTTATAAAACGGTTCTATGAAACCTGGGACGATACAGCATATCACAAATATCTCGAGCTCTTTTCGATTGATGAAATAAAAACGCCGCTGGAACTATCGGAAGGTATGAAGGTGAAGCTGAATCTCCTGCTTGCCTTATCTCACAGATCAGAGGTCCTGATTCTTGACGAACCGACAAGCGGTCTGGACCCGTTTTCCAGGAACGAGCTCCTTGAGATCTTTACAAAATTGAAGGAAGACGGAACGGCTGTTTTCTTCTCTACGCACATCATCTCTGATATTGAGAAATGCGCGGATGATATCGTCTATATATCAAGAGGAAAAATCATAGCAGCCATGCCTAAGGCAGACTTTATTCTGAAGTATTCCGTTGACGGAGAAACGCTGGAGGACACAATGCTCCGGATGGAAGGAGGGATGATCCATGCGTAATATTCTTCGTAAAGAAATGCGCTTAAGCGCATCCGTGCTGTCCTATCTGTTCATCGTCTTTGGCCTGATGTTTTTGTTGCCCGGATACCCGATCCTTTGCGGAGCATTCTTCGTGACGTTGGGAATATTCCAGAGCTTTCAAGCTGCAAGGGAGGCAAATGACATCCTGTTTTCGGTCTTGCTTCCTGTTGCAAAGAAGGACGTGGTGAAAGGAAAATATCTTTTTGTCTGTCTGATCGAGGCCTGTGCTCTACTATTGATGGCGATCTCGGTCATTTTGCGTATGACAGTATTTTCGGAGTCTGACGTTTATCGAAGCAATCCGTTGATGAATGCCAATCCTTTTGCCTTGGGGATGGCATGTGTGATCTTCGGGTTATTTAACGCGCTTTTCATAGGTGGATTTTTCAAAACCGCTTACAAGTTCGGGCGTCCTTTCGTAAGTTTTATCTTTGCAGCCTTTCTGGTTACCTTTATTGCGGAAGCTTTGCACCACATGCCAGGACTCGGGGTGCTGAATGCCTTCGGCACGGACCACATAGCTCTGCAGTTTGTTTTACTCGCCGCAAGCATAGCAGCCTTTGTACTGTTCACCTTATTATCATACAGGAAGGCCCGCGAGAATTTCGAGAGAATCGACCTATAGGGAGGATTGTTAAATGCTGAAAGATAATCTGGTCATGCTTCGGAATATCCATGGTTTTTCGCAAGAAGCAATTGCAGAGAAGATTGGGATCTCCAGGCAGGCGTATGCAAAATGGGAAACCGGAGCAACGATTCCGGATATTGAAAAGTGCAGTCTTCTGGCTGAGGTTTACGGGACAACGATCGACAGCCTGATTCGGACAGAGCCGGTAGAAGGTATTGGGATGATTCCGCCTGCGCCAAAGGGAAAGAACATCTGAGGATCTGTTGCTGTCAGTGACAGAGGACAGATTGTCATTCCCAAAGGTGCGAGAGATCTGTTCGGGTTCTCGGGAGGACAGCGCCTGATCGTCTTAAGTGATGAGCATGGAATCGCGCTGATTCCTGACGCAGCTTTTCTGGAAAACATGAGGAGCGCCATGGAACGCAGTCTGGAAAAACACGATTGAAAAAACCAGACAAATATGCTATGATTCCTGTAATTTCCTTGAAAGGCACATGATATTCATGTGGTGGTGAAGCAATGATTAACAGATAATCAATTTCGGGATATGTAAACGGAAGTACCAAGGGTGTATTATGCCCATAAACAGTTTGCGTAGACTGAATGAAGATTGTCTGTTATTTTGAGCGGATCTTAAGAAAGGTTCTGATGGCACTGTGTTCTTACCGCGGGCCACCATGTTCTTTCGAACAATTCTATGCGAACTAAGAAATCGCCTCGCTCTGGCAGACTCTCATCAGTCTATGTATGTCGGAGAGAGGTGTTTTTTTGTTACAAATCAACGCACTTACAATAACCCACAGAAAAGATCTGAGAACGATTATCAGGGATTTTAGTATCGTCCTGAACCCGGGAGACAAGGCCGTACTTGTCGGCGAAGAAGGAAACGGGAAATCGACTTTGTTGAAATGGATCTATGATCCGGACCTTATTGAAGACTACGCAGATGCGGAAGGGATAAGGGCCACACAGGGAGAGCTTCTTGGGTAC
>JBGUOI010000209.1:0-3472 GCA_045118075.1 Porcincola sp.
GTCGGCACAGGCTGCTGCAGACATTCTGACAGAGGATCGTTATCTGTCCTCTGAAGCACTGTACTATGATCGCAGTACAAATACTGCCAAGTCTTCACTGCTTTCCTATGTGGAGGAAAACGCAAAAGAACTCTGGGATGCAAGCATGAAACTTTCAGGACTTCGATAAATTCCAGCTTGGCGAGATCTTGACAACTCGGGATTGTCAATCAAAGGATCCGAATCAGGATCATATAACAAACGGTTCCTGTAATAATCGACAGGTACATATTGCTCCTTAGAATTTGAAGGCAGACGACCAGGCAGCATGCGGTCAATTCAGGAATGCCGAAGGGCGAATGAATAACGTCTGTATTTCGGAGACAGTACGAAACAAGGATCGTCATGATGGCGGGGGGCAGTGTCTTTCCAAGATACTGCATCACTTTGGGCAGGGGCCTGTTTCCAAAAATCAAAAAGGGAACCGCCCGCAGCGACCATGTTACAACGGCAACCACGGCAATGACCGCGGCAGGATAAAGCATATCATTCATCCCGGTATGTCTCCTTTGCTTCAATCGGCTTTTTGAGAAGAATCAACGCTGCCAGACAAGTAATCAGCGAAGGGATCAGAAACTGTTCTTTGCCTAACAGCAGGTAAAACCCTATAGCACAGACAGCAGCCGTTAAGAACGGCAGCTTGGAGCGGTACTGACGCCACTGGTTGACGACCACCACTAGAAAAAAGGCCGTTGCGGAGAAATCGATCCCGCGCAGATCAAATTGCAGATACTGCCCGGCACAAGCTCCGAGAAAGCAGCCGAAGACCCAATAAAGGTGATCGAGCATGGCGATCAGAAATGCGGCCTTGTCCTTGTCAAGCCCCTTCTCGTACTGGACCGAGCAGAGAACGGAATAGGTCTCGTCGGTCAGCGTCAGAATCATATAGGGGCGGCGCCACCCCATACGCCGGAATTGTTCAATAAAGCCTATACCATAAAAGACGTGGCGTGCGTTGATGAAAAATGTCATCAAGGCAAGGGCGGGAAGGGACGCTCCGGAGATCATCATAGGCACCATGACAATCTGCATGGAACCGGCGAAGATAAACAATCCGGAGGCGGTGGAGAGCAGAACGCCGTACCCCGCATCGCTCATCAGCATGCCAAACGCAATGCCAATGAAGAGATAGGTAAAGAAAATAGGGATCGTATTCCTGACAGCAAACCGCAACTCCTGCATCACTTCTGCCTTCCTGTTGACACATCACCGAATTTGCTTTAGTATAAGCGATATCAAAGTATGGAGCAAGTACGGTCATTTTTGATAGGTACTATCAAAATGGATACTATAGGAGGTGCACATGAAATCTGAACGAAAGTTTAACTGTACGATCGAAGCCTCTATGTGCTTTATTGGCGGAAAGTACAAGCCGCTCATTTTGTGGCATCTTATCGAGGGAGAAAAGCGGTTCAGCGAGCTTCAACGGCTGATTCCCCAGGCAACCGCGAGAACACTGACGCTCCAGCTGCGGGAACTGGAGCAGGATCAGCTGATCCATCGGGAGGTGTTTCCTGTCGTGCCGCCGAAAACCGAATACTCGCTCACTGAACTTGGAAAGACACTGGTTCCTTTGATCACTGAGCTGAGGGAGTGGGGGCGGTACTATTTTGAGTACACGCATCAGCCCAATCCCTGTGAACAAGAATAAACAGTATCTCAACTTCCGGTTTAAGGAGATAGTGGTTTGGACGAAGAAGAACTATATAAAGAGCTTGGAACGCTAACAAAAAGCAAAGAGAAGTGGAAAAAGAGCATTCCCTATGTTTCGTCTCTCCTCACCCATGAATCTGTAAAGATACAGGCCAAGGCACTCTGGCTGCTTGGAGAGATGGGACTCAGCTATCCTCAGTCTGTGCAGGACGCGGTTCCAGCGATAGCTGCCTTCCTTGACAGTCCGGAGCCTCTTTTACGGGAGCGGGCGGTAAATGCCATCGGCAGGATCGGGCGGGGCGACTATAGCATAATCGAACCGTACTGGGCGGGCATGTTCCGCTTTGCCTCTGATGAGGAGCCAAGAGTCCGTTTGGCGTTTATCTGGGCATCAGAGAACATCGCCACAAATACGTCCGACATCTATGAGGAACATATGCAGGTGTTTGCGAAACTCCTGCACGATTCAGATGACAAGGTGCGGATGGAAGCGCCGGAGATCTTCCGTGTTCTCGCCAAACGCAGGCCGAAGTTCGTCAGGCCCTATCTGGAGCATCTGCGGCAGATATCGGAAATCGATGAAAACCGCGTTGTCAGAATCCACTGTCTGGGCGCGATTAAGACGGCAACAGCAAAATAGTGTTGACAGGGGTGAAGCAAGCATGAATGTAATCGAATACGGAAAACAAAACAGTGATATCATCATGCTGCTTCACGGTGGCGGGCTCTCTTGGTGGAATTTCAGAACGGAAGCGGAACTGCTCAGTGGATGCTACCATGTGGTGCTGCCGATCCTTGATGGACACGCGGAGAGTGATCATGATTTTATAAGCATTGAGGAAAATGCAAGCCGGGTCATCTCTTTTATTGACAGAGAATATGGCGGCTCGGTTCTGCTTATCGGAGGACTCTCCCTCGGCGCTCAAGTGCTGGTGGAAATGCTGACACGACGGGAGAATATCTGTCAATATGCCATTCTTGAAAGCGCGTCTGTCATTCCAGCAAGGATCACTCATGCGCTGATAAGACCTACATTTGCTTTGAGCTATGGGTTGATTCGGAAGAAATGGTTTGCAAAAGCGCAATTTCTGTATCTTCGGATTTGTGATGATCTGTTTTTGGATTATTACAGGGACACAGTTAAGATCACCAAAGACAACATGATCGCTTTTCTGAAGGCGAACACCGCGTATAAACTGAAGCCTGAGATTAAAAACAACCGGTCGAAGGTGCGCATTGTCGTCGGAAAGAAAGAACAGAAGAAGATGCTTCGTTCCGCAGAGCTGCTGCATGAGGTGCTGCCCGGAAGCTGCCTTGAAATAAAGGGTGGCCTGTGCCACGGAGAGTATTCCATCAACCACCCGGAATGCTATGTGGAAGAGCTTCTTCAGATGATCGTACCATGTTGCCATGTTCGTTGAGGAACTTCAGAGCAGGATTAATGAATGGGGCAGATAGATAAGTTCCAGTGGGCGAGCTTTCTGAAGGCACTTTTATTGGAGGAAAAACCCCTTCTTTTTCGGAACTGATCGAATCATTGGTGCCGGACAGTATATTTGAGCCGTCTGAAACAATCATGCCGGTACCGCTGATCATTGTAGCCATGATCGTTACTTATGCATTTTGTACGGTCGGAAAATATTTCGACCAAATGAAAAAGGCGATAGATGCCTGCTATACCTTGTTTTCCAGAATGCTTCAGGTTGTCATGTATGCTTTTCCGTTCTTCTGTTTTTTGGCATTGCTTTACCCGCTTTTGGGAGAAGGATATGAAACGCTT
>JBGUOI010000210.1:0-3404 GCA_045118075.1 Porcincola sp.
TTGGACATCTTCAGCACACTGGCGACCGCCATGGCACCGAAGGCAACATGGGACAGACCGTCACCGATGAAGGAGAACCGCTTCAGCACCAGTGTCACCCCAAGCAGCGAGGAACACAAAGCGATAAGCACTCCGACGATCAGCGCATAGCGCACAAAAGGATACGAAAGATATAATCCCAGCTGCGCGATCATAAAGCCTCACCGCCTTCCCCTGCCGGTCTTTTTCCGGCGCTCCGTTCCAGATACTCATCCCTGGTCCCGAAGAAATTGTCTTCTCCGTCCTTTCCTATATGAAGGATGTGGGTGGCATAGTCCAGCACAGCTTCCACGTCATGAGAGATCATGATGATCGTGATCCCTTCCCTGTTCAGGTCGGCGATCAGCTCATACATCGACTGGGCTGCGCCCGGATCAAGTCCGGTCACCGGCTCATCCAAAAGCAGCACCGTGCCCGCTGCACACAGCGCCCTCGCCAGCAGGACTCTTTGCTGCTGTCCGCCGGAGAGCTCGCGGTAACTGCGTTTTTCCAGGTCGGCGATTCCCATTCTTTTCAGGTTCTGTTTTGCGAGCGCCTTATCTTCACTGCTGTAGAAGGGATGTCTGCCCAGACGCCCCTGGCATCCCGAGAGCACGATCTCCATCACCGATGCCGGGAAATCCCGCTGGACCTGAGTCTGCTGCGGCAGATAGCCGATCTGCCCGCCTGTTAAACTGTCTCCTGTCACGATCCGGCCGCCCAGGGGCGAGTTCAGGTGAAGCAGCGTCTTCATCAGGGTCGTCTTTCCCGACCCGTTCTCCCCCACGATACAGAGGTAGTCTCCCTCTTCGACGGTAAAATTCAGGTTCTTTACGATCACCCTGGAATCATACCCCAGGGAAAGATCTCTCACCAAAAGCAGTGCCATGTTAAAAATCCTCCTGCGCTCTGTAGGCAAATTTAACGCAGATCTTCCTTAGAGTCAAGTTTTTGAGAGGTTTCCGTAAAATATCGAAAGCATGCGGTCAAGTTTATGGTACAATGACAAAAACACCATCGTACGAGCAATGATCACGGATCAGGAAAGGAGCCCCTATGGCAGCTTCATGGTTAAAGAATGCAGTTTTTTATGAGATCTATCCCCAGTCCTTCCTGGACACGAACGGTGACGGAATAGGCGATTTTCAAGGAATTGAAGATAAGCTGGACTACATCCTCAGCCTGGGATGCAACGCCCTGTGGATCAACCCCTGCTTTGATTCCCCGTTCAAGGATGCCGGCTACGACGTGCGCGACTACAAAAAGACCGCCGAAAGATACGGCACCAACGAAGACCTTTACCGGCTTTTTGAAAAAGCCCATGAAAAGGGCATCCATGTTCTTCTTGACCTGGTGGCCGGCCACACCTCCGAGGAACACCCATGGTTCCGTGAAAGCCAGAAAGACGAACCCAATGAATATTCGGACCGCTATATCTGGACTGACTTCTGCTTCCGCGGTGCATCCGGCCTTCCCTACATCGGCGGTGAGAGTGAGCGCAGCGGCGCTTACGTACTGAATTTCTTCAAATGCCAGCCTGCTTTGAATTACGGCTTCTTAAACCCCACCGAGAACTGGCAGCTGTCCTGGCGCGACCCGCGCTGCATTGCCACCCGGGAAGCCTTAAAGGATATCATCCGCTTCTGGCTCTCCAAAGGATGCGACGGTTTCCGCGTGGATATGGCCGCCTCCCTGGTCAAGCTCGATGATGAGAAAAAAAGCGGCACCAGCGCGATCTGGCGCGATGTAAGGCGGATGCTCGATGCGGAATTTCCCGAAGCAGTCATGCTCTCCGAGTGGAGCAATCCCAAACTCTCCCTGCGTGCCGGCTATGATATGGATTTCTGCCTCAACGAACCCGGCAGCGGCTACAGCACCCTGATGCGCGATTACGGCAACGGGGCGGACCATAGTTACTTTAAAAAGGATGCGGGCGGCAGCATCAACCGTTTCCTTGACCAGTACCTTGACTGGTATGAGGATACCAAAGATATCGGCTACATCAGCCTGGTAACATGCAACCACGACACCAGGCGTCCCCGCCTGAATCTCGACGAAACCGAGCTTAAGCTCGCCTATGCCTTTATCTTCACCATGCCCGGCGTTCCCTTCCTGTATTACGGCGACGAGATCGGAATGCGTTATCTCGATCTGCCCACCAAAGAAGGCGGCTACTTCCGTACCGGCTCACGCACCCCCATGCAGTGGACTTCCGGCCCGAACCTGGGCTTCTCCGCTGCGGACGCGAAAGACCTGTATCTGCCGGTCGATCCCGCGCCGGACGCTCCCACCGTGGAAGCGCAGGAAAAAGATCCCGCCTCGCTCCTTAACACGGTCCGCGCACTGTTATCCCTCAGAAATACACATGAGGACCTCCAGGCGGATGCTCCGCTCAAGATTCTCTGCTGCGAGCCCGGGCATCCCTTTATCTACCGGAGGGGAGACATGGTACTGGCGCTGAATGTCACCGGGACCAGCCTAAGGGCCGCCGTGCCCGGTCAGCCGCTTAAACCCGTCTACAGCCTGGGAACAGGCAGCTGGGAAGACGGTGAGATCGAAGTCGGGGCGCAGAGCTTTGTTGTCTTCGCCTGAGATAACAAGGGACGCTGCTTTTTGTAAAAAGCAGCGTCCCTTTTCATCAGATCTCTATTACCCTGTACACTCCCATGTTAAACAGTTTCACGATGATCTCCCCGTCTTTTCGTTCCACTTCATATTCCCCGGCCGGAACTTCTCCGTCCAGGCTCCAGACTTTCACTTCTTTCGAAGCCGTTTCCCTGAGGGTCACTTCCACTTCTTCGATCGGTCTTATGCGGTCTTCTTCCTTATCATAATCATAGTTGAGAAGGTGAACGAAAGTCCTGCCGTCCGCGTCATAGCGGTGCATACCCATGCGGGGATCCGTACAGACGGCGCTGCTGACCCCGGCATACTCTTCCGCAAAAACAGGTTCGAAATTCTCCATTCCGTCCGCTGCAAAGGTGACGTTTTCATAAGCCTTAAGCGAGTCTGCCAGATCCGAGCCTTCCGCAAGGCGTCCGTAGATCAATACTCTGCCGCCTTTTTGCGCATAGGCGAGCAGGATCTCCTGCTGGTTTTTAGTCAGCACCGGCGCGTCGGGTACGATGACCATCGGGTAGGGAGCGAGTTTTTCAGCGGTAAAGTCATCCTCCCGAAGCTCTCCGTCCGGCATCATCAGCACATCATAGAGAGCATTTTTGCTGCACATAAAGCGGATCACGTCCCAGAACGGCATTTTAACGGATGAGTTTCCGAAATCCGTCGCTGTTGCCTCGATCACGGCGGCGTTCGATTCACTGGCATCCCCGTTGGCGCTTCCCGCCCGATGGGCATCTCTCCAGTAGTTGCTCGCGTAGGAGTACAGT
>JBGUOI010000211.1:0-28159 GCA_045118075.1 Porcincola sp.
ACCCTGCTGGCAAAAGCGGTGGCCGGAGAGGCTCACTGCCCGTTCTTCTCCCTCTCGGGCTCTGAGTTCGTGGAGATGTTTGTCGGCGTAGGCGCATCCCGTGTCAGGGACCTGTTTGAGGAAGCCAGGAAGAATTCCCCGTGCATCATTTTTATCGATGAGATCGATGCCATCGGCAAGACCAGGGACAGCCGCTTCGGCGGCGGAAACGATGAGCGCGAACAGACGCTCAATCAGCTGCTGGCGGAGATGGACGGCTTCGATCCGGCACAGGGCATTATGATCCTTGCGGCGACGAACCGCCCCGAGGTGCTTGACCAGGCACTTTTAAGGCCCGGCCGTTTTGACCGGAGAGTCATCGTTGACAAGCCTGATTTGAAGGGACGTATCGATGTACTCAGGGTCCATGCCCGCAACGTGAAGATGGACGATACCGTCGACCTGGAAGCGATCGCGCTTGCCACTTCCGGCGCTGTCGGATCTGACCTGGCCAATATGATCAACGAGGCGGCGATCCTTGCCGTAAAGAAGGGACGTCAGTACGTCTCCCAGGCGGACCTCCTCGAAGCCGTGGAGGTCGTCCTGGTCGGTAAGGAAAAGAAAGACCGCATCCTGAGCAAGGAAGAGAGAAGGATCGTCTCCTACCACGAAGTGGGACATGCGCTGGTCAGCGCGCTGCAAAAGGATTCCGAGCCTGTACAGAAGATCACCATCGTTCCCAGGACCATGGGCGCGCTCGGCTATGTGCTCAACGTGCCTGAGGAGGAGAAATTCCTGAATACGGAAAAAGAGCTGCGCGCCATGCTGGTGGAATTTGTCGCGGGACGCGCCGCGGAGGAGATCGTGTTTGATACGATCACCACGGGAGCGGCCAACGACATCGAAAAAGCTACGCGGGTGGCCAGAGCCATGATCACTCAGTACGGTATGTCGAAACGCTTTGGGATGATCAGCCTGGAGACCGAGGCAAACCAGTATCTTGAAGGCCGTAAGATCCTTAACTGCTCGGATGTGACGGCAGCGCAGGTCGACGAAGAGGTCATGGAGATCCTCAAGGTCTCTTATGAGGAGGCTAAACGGCTCCTCAGCGCTCACCGCAATACGCTTGATAAGATCGCGGCGTTCCTGATCGAGCGTGAGACGATCACGGGCAAGGAGTTCATGGATATTTTCCACCAGGCTGAAGGCATTTCTCCCGAGGATAAAAACGAGGAGGAGAGCAGCCGGATCGGCATGAAGGAAACTGTTCAGGCGGAAGAGACCGTCCCGGAAGCCGCTAAGGCGGAAGAGACCGCTCCGGAGCAGGAAAACGCCGGAGACGACGCTGAGGCCTGAAAAATCGTTAAAAGATAGTCAATTTTGCAGGGGCAGGATGGAAACATCCTGCCTTTGTGGTTACAAATTTACATAAATTAAGAATTTCTGCGGGTCTTTTTCTGTATTTTGCCAATTGCTTTTCTATCCAGAAATGATATTATGTGATTGCCCGCTGGGCGGGCAGTGAAAAATACGAAAACGATTACTGTAAACAGTGATATTCAATATAGAATACCGCTGAAAGGATCCGGTTTATGAAGACAGCTAAAAAATACTGGAATAAATGGAAACATGGTTCCTGGATCTGCCTTTACCTGATTTTCTATCTTTTAGGGTTCTTTATCCTGGAACATGCCGGTCACAGACACTATCATCTCATTCATACCGTTTTTGATGACATGATCCCGTTCTGTGAGTATTTCATCATTCCTTACCTTCTCTGGTTCCCGTTTATCGGGGCCGGGATCTGCTGGTTCATCTTCTTCGGTAAGAATAAGATGGAATATTACCAGCTGACCTGCTCACTCGCGATCGGCATGACGATCTTCCTGATCGTCAGCTGCGTATATCCGAACATGCAGGACCTTCGGCCGACCCAGTTCGCCAACAACAATATTTTCACCCAGATGGTGAGAGCACTGTACAGGGGGGATACGCCGACCAACATTCTGCCCAGCATCCATGTGTTCAACTCGCTGGCAGTATTCTTCGCCCTGAATAAAGCCGAACAGCTTCAGCGCTTTAAAAAGATCCGCTTCGGCGTGGGCGTCCTGTCATTTTCGATCATCCTGGCGACGATGTTCCTGAAACAGCATTCCGTAGTGGATGTTTCCCTGGGGATCCTGATGGCGGTGGCCGTTCAGATGGGCGTTGAGTTCGTATTCCAGGAGGACAAGAAACAGACAGCTTATGCGGAGAAGGCATAAAGACCGGAAACGCGGGCTGGATAAAAAAGTGATAATAGTCCGTTGCCGGTAAGCGGTAACGGACTTTTTATGTTATTCTGTAGAAGAGATCTGTACAGCCAGGAGGGAGCGGCATGGCGGAAGAAAAGTTTGATATAAAAGAAGAACTGAAAAAGCTGCCGGCCAGCCCGGGAGTTTACCTGATGCGCGATTCTCGCGATGAGATCATCTATGTCGGCAAAGCGCTGAGCTTAAAAAACCGGGTGCCCCAGTATTTCCAGTCATCCCGTGTACAGCGCAGGGGTCCGAAGATCGAGCAGATGGTGGAAAAGATCGATCGGTTCGAATATATCGTGACCGATTCCGAGATGGAGGCGCTTGTCCTTGAAAACAACCTGATCAAGGAACACAGGCCGCGGTACAATACCATGCTGACGGATGACAAGACCTATCCGTTTATCAAGGCGACGGTCGGAGAGGATTTCCCGCGCCTGATCGTGACCCGGAAGATGACCAAGGACAAGTCCAGGTACTTCGGGCCCTATACGAGCGCCTATGCGGTCAAGGAGACGATCGACCTGATGCGGAAGATGTACCGGATCCGGACCTGCAATCGCAAGCTTCCGGAGCAGACCGGACTGGAAAGGCCCTGCCTGAACTACCATATCGGTCAGTGCGAGGCACCCTGCCAGGGATATATCAGCAAGGAAGCGTATCGTCAGAACTTTGACCAGGCACTCTCGTTTCTGGGAGGAAACTATACACCGCTTTTAAAGCTGCTTGAAAAAAATATGAAAGAGGCAGCCGAAAAGCTGGATTTTGAGGAAGCCGCCTCCTGGCGGGACCTGCTTGAAAACGCCAGACAGGTCGCCCAGCGCCAGAAGATCACCTCGGGCGACGGGGAGGACAAGGATGTGCTGGCCGCCGCGATGGACGGCTCTGATGCAATCGTCCAGGTCTTCTTTATCCGGGACGGAAAGCTGATCGGGCGCGATCACTTCTGGGTGCGGCCCGGTATTTCCGAGACCAAGGGGGATGTGCTGGGCAGTTTTATCAAGCAGTTTTATTCGGGGACACCGTTTATTCCCAGGGAGATCTTTCTCGAGGAAGAGATCGAAGAAAGGGAGAGTATTGAAGCGTGGCTTTCGAGCCGGCGCGGCAGCCGCGTCTATGTGAGAATCCCGCGCAGGGGAACCAAAGAAAAGCTGGTGGAGATGGCTTCTGAGAATGCCGCGATCATCCTCAGGCAGGATCGTGAGCGGATAAAGCGCGAGGAAGGCAGGACCATCGGAGCGGTCAGGGAGATCGAACAGCTGCTTGATACCGGCCCGATCAGCCGGATGGAGGCTTTTGATATCTCCCATATCAGCGGCTATGAGTCGGTGGGCTCCATGGTCGTTTTCGAGAAAGGAAAACCGAAGCGCACGGATTACCGGAAATTCCGGATCAGGAGCGTTTCGGGCCCCAACGATTATGCCAGCATGGAGGAAGTCCTCACCAGGCGGTTCTCCCACGGCCTTGATGAACAAAAGAAGCTCGAGGAGAGCACGCTGGAAAGCGAAATGGGCCGGTTTTCGACCTTCCCGGACCTGATCATGATGGACGGAGGAAAGGGCCAGGTCAATATCGCTTTGAGCGTACTGGACAAACTCGGGCTTTCCATTCCGGTCTGCGGTATGGTGAAAGATGATTTTCACAGAACGAGGGGATTGTATTTCCACAATGTGGAACTTCCCATCGATACCCGTTCGGAGGGATTTAAGCTGATCACCAGGATCCAGGATGAAGCCCACCGGTTCGCGATCGAATATCACCGAAGCCTCAGGACCAAAGAACAGGTCCACTCGGTGCTTGATGACATACCGGGGATCGGTCCGTCCAGGCGCAAGGCGCTGATGAGAGCCTTCCCCTCCATTGAGGAGATCCGGAACGCTTCACCGGAGACACTTAAAGCCGTGCCCTCCATGAACACGGCTTCGGCTGAGGCTGTCTATGAGTTTTTCCGCAAAGACAGCGGCAATGATAAGACAACCGAATAAAAGATCTTCAAAAACCTATTCGCCTTCGACCTGCTGCTGGATGATATGCCGGCTCTGCGGGGAGGAGGCGTATTTTTTGCGGTAGGCATAATAGAAAGCGGCATAGTTTTTAAACCCGCTTTTGTAGCAGGCCTCCGTGACGGACAGGCCCTGCTCGAGAAAAGCACGGGCCATGAAGAGACGTTTTTCGGTCACGTATTTTCCGATCGTGTTTCCCGTGGCCGATTTGAAAAGATGCATCAGGTAGGATCGGTCCAGGCTGACAGCGGCAGCCGCGGTATCAATGCTCAGCTCCTCATCCGTAAGGTTGGCGTTAAGGTAGGAAAGGACCCTGGCGATAACGGGATTGGCGTGTGAAGGCTCGGAAAGGACCTGTCCGGGCCTGTCATCAAGCAGCCGGTTAAGCAGTACCAGAAGCTCGAGTGTCCGGCATCGGCGGATCACTTCCGCGCCTCTCCCGGTATCCGCGGCAGCCCGGATCAGCAGTTTTGACAGCGCCAGGAGTGAAGCGGCAGCTTCCTCACCGGGACGGATCAGGAATGAGTTGTCTTCCCGGCTCTTTGTGAAGCATTCTTTGAGGCTGCCCCCCATTTCATCCGCTTTTGTGAAGAAATCGTCGGACAGGTATAGGATGATTCTCTCATAGAGGCTCTCATCGTGGATCACCGGATAGTGGATCAGCCCTCCGGGAACCAGGATCACATCGCTTGGCAGCAGTTCATAGTGCCGCCCTTCGATACAGTAGGTGACATTCCCGTTCAGGAGAATCATGAGTTTGTGGAAGTCGTGGTAATGAGGTGAAAAAGTCCTCTTCTGCCTGTCGCGGTTATAGAACAGCCTGAAATCCTGCTGAAGATAACCGGTCTTTTTTCCCTGCGGCATCATATCCTCCTTTCCGGCGTAAGATCGTCCGGTAATAAGCATATTATAGGACAGGAAAGCACTATTTACAATATTTACAGCAGAAATTCGATATTTATATAAAATAATGTCTGATATACTGACAGTACACAAAAGGAAGGAGGATACCGGAATGACGACTGTACTGTTTAAATATCAGAGCAACGGCGATGATTACCTGGTCTGTGATCTTGAGAAGAATCATGTAGTACTGGATGCACGCGCGGTCCGTAAGATCTGCTCCAGAAATTTCGGTATCGGCTCCGCCGGTCTGGTGGCGGGTTCCGTTTCAGAAGGAACCATGACGGTCTACAGCCCCGAGGGAGATGACCTTGACTGCGACGAGACTGCAAAATCAGTTTTTTCCTGCTATCTGGAAGATGCCGGATACCGGCACGAACACGGGCAGGATCCGAAACGCCCCTCGCTTGTCGGAAAAGTATTCCTCACAGACGACTTTGTGAGGAGAAACGAACTCGGCACCATGTAAGGATCGAAGATCCCGCTCCCTTCGGGGAGCTTTTTTATTGGTCATCAGCAGTAGACATGCGGGGCGGAAAATGGTAACATCCACAATAGGGTTATTATCTTTTCGGATACCAACTGTTGTGTCTTTTACTGAAAGAGGAGACTTAATCTATGGGCGGAGTTGCATTGACCAAACTTGTCGAGAAGATGAAACTGGAGCCGGTCACACCGGAGATCGACATCTCCAAACTGAAGATCATCACCACTGAGGTAAACCGGCCCGCGCTGCAGCTGACGGGGTATTTTGAGCACTTTGATGCTGAGCGTGTGCAGATCATCGGCTATGTGGAATTCACATACCTGGAACATCTTGACCGGGAGGCAAAGATCCCGGTCTACGAGAAACTGCTTTCCTATCAGATTCCGTGTCTGATCTATACCACCCTCACCTATCCCGATGAGGATATGGTCGAGCTGGCCCTGAAGTACAATATTCCGATTT
Source organism: Porcincola sp. (assembly GCA_045118075.1). Lineage (GTDB taxonomy): Bacteria > Bacillota > Clostridia > Lachnospirales > Lachnospiraceae > Merdiplasma. The sequence continues at coordinate 6,132 of JBGUOI010000211.1, forward strand.
TTACTACCAAGCAGCCGACATCCGCGTTCATGGCGGAGGTGATCCGGTGGCTGAATGTAAAGCTGGCGCCGAGCATCTCTATTCACGGCGTACTGGTGGATGTTTACGGTGAAGGTATCCTGATCATGGGTGAGAGCGGCATCGGTAAGAGCGAGACCGCGCTGGAGCTGATCAAACGAGGCCACCGGCTGATCACGGATGACGTGGTGGAGATCCGAAAGGTCAGTGATGAGACGCTGATCGGCACATCGCCGGATATCACCAGGCACTTCATTGAGCTGAGAGGTATCGGGATCATCGATGTCAAGACCCTGTTCGGTGTGGAAAGTGTTATGAACACCTGCAACATCGACCTGGTGATCAAGCTCGAGGAGTGGGACCGCAACAAGGAATATGACCGCCTCGGTATGGAGGAGGAATACGCCGAGTTCCTCGGCAACAGGGTGGTGTGCCACTCCCTGCCGATCCGTCCCGGCCGCAACCTTGCCATCATCGTTGAGACGGCGGCTGTCAACCACCGCCAGAAGAAGATGGGTTACAACGCGGCGAAAGAGTTGTATAACCGTGTACAGAACAGCCTGATGAAAAAAATGGGCGGGAAGAGTGAGGATTGATCGATTATGGCAAGATATGTTTTTGGGGTCGACGTAGGCGGTACGACGATCAAGATGGGATTGTTTGAGACGGACGGTGTCCTGGTAGACAAGTGGGAGATCCCGACCAGGACAGAGGAGAACGGAAGCCAGATCCTGCCGGATGTGGCGGTCTCCATTCTGTCCAAGATCAAAGATCTGGGACTGCATAAGGACCAGGTCGAAGGAATCGGTATCGGTGTCCCAGGGCCGGTCAACGAGCGCGGTGAAGTTCCGGTGGCGGTAAATCTTCACTGGGGATTCACGCGGGTAGCTAATGACCTGGAGACGATGACGGGCCTTCCCGTAAAAGCCGGAAATGACGCCAATGTGGCGGCGCTGGGCGAAATGTGGCGCGGCGGCGGCGAGGGTTATAAAAACCTGGTCATGGTGACGCTGGGGACCGGTGTCGGCGGCGGCATCATTATTAACGGAAAGATCATTTACGGCTCGCACGGAGCAGGCGGAGAGATCGGCCATGCCCATGTGGAAGACGCGATCGAAGATCCGTGCAACTGCGGAAACAGCGGCTGCCTGGAGCAGGTCGCTTCCGCAACCGGAATCGTGCGGCTTGCCAGAGAAGCGCTGGCTTCGAGCGATCAGCCGTCCCTTCTTAGGACCGAAAAAGTGAGTGCCCGGAGCGTCTGGGATGCCGTAAAGGAAGATGATGCGCTGGCAAAAGAGGTGGCGGAGCGCTTCGGCAGCTATCTGGGAAAAGCCCTCAGCTCGTTCGCGGTCGTGTGCGATCCGCAGGTGATCGTCATCGGCGGCGGCGTCTCCAAAGCCGGCCCCATCCTGCTTGACTACATTGTGAAATACTACCGCAAGTATGCGTTTACCGCCTGCAAGGACGTCGCCTTTGCCCTGGCAACGCTGGGAAACGATGCGGGAATCTACGGGGCAGCGAAGCTTATGCTTGCCGACTGAGCGCGGCTTGAAATAATAAAATAAATCGAAGAGGTAAAGAAAAATGATGAATCGCAACAACAAAAAAGGACAGATCATTGCAGCAGTTATCGTAATCGTAATCGTACTGGCCATGGTGCTGACCACGATCCTGAGCGTACTGGCCTGACACGGACAAAAGAATAACTATGTACAGACTAAAAAACCGGCTGGCAGCAGCCGGAGCCGTGCTGCTTGCGGCGATGGCTTTTTATCTGCCGGCGGCGGCTAAGGATGCCCTGGTCAAGGAAGGGGTCTACGTTGACGGTGTAGCGCTGGGCGGCCTGGATAAATGGGATGCTCAGTGGGCCGTTGAGGATCATGTGGATGAACTCGCCGCCTCGGAGGCGGTCCTGACTTTCGGAGACCACACCCAGCAGGTGCCGCTCTCGACATTCGGCCTTGAATGGGCTAACCAGGGGATCATTGATGAGATCATGTCCCTCGGAACAGGCGGAAACGTGATCTCCCGCTACAAAGACCAGAAAGATATCGAGCATGACTCCAGGAATTACTCCCTGGAGTTTTCATCGAGCGAGAAGAAGATCCGCACCTATGTGGAAGGCTTAAAAGAGTACAACTCCGAGCCGGTTGACGCCGTTATCTATACCACCGACGAACTGACGCCGGGGGTGGAAGGCGGTACGGACGGAATCAGCATCGATGTGGAAGGATCCGTACAGGCGATCACCGAGGCGGTGAACAGCTGGGACGGCGTAAGCCAGATCAGCCTGGAACTGCCTGTCAAGAGAGAAAAACCGGATGTTCCCTACGAGGACCTTGCGATCATCTGCGATGTGCTCGGAACGGCGACGACGGATTATTCTGCGTCCAGCTGGGGCCGGGCGATCAACGTTGAGAACGGGTGCCGGCTGATCTCCGGAACGCTTCTCTATCCGGGAGACTATTTCTCGGTAACGGATGCGGTTACGCCGTTTACTCCGGAGAACGGCTATGAACAGGCGCCTTCCTATGAGGAAAACCGTGTGGTCGATTCCTACGGCGGCGGCATCTGCCAGGTCTCGACGACCCTTTACAACGCAGTCCTGAAAGCCGAGCTGGAAGTGACGGCCAGATCCAACCATACCATGGTGGTCACCTACGTGGACCTGTCCAAGGATGCGGCCATCGCCGAAGGCAACATGGACATGAGCTTTGTGAACAACAAGGAGGATCCGATCTATATCATCGGGTATACTTACGGCGGCCAGATCACGTTCACGATCTTCGGCCATGAGACCAGGCCCGCGAACCGGACGCTGGAGTTCGTCAGCTACACGACTTCCGAGATCGCGCCTTCTTCCGCAAAGCTGTTTGCGAACGGTTCGCAGCCGATTGGATATATCAACCAGACGCAGTCGCCTCACACCGGGTATACGGCGGAATTGTGGAAAAACGTCTATTACGACGGCGTGCTCTCTGACAGCATCCAGATCAATTCAAGCTATTACACGGCAGTGGGAACGATATACGATGTGGGTGTTCTGACGGATAACCAGGCGCTCGCGTCAGCGATGTATGCCGCGATCGGCGCCAATGACCTTTCGCAGGTCCAGGCTGTCATCGCCAACCAGGCTGCATACACTCAGCCGCAGTCTGAGACACCCGCGCCGGCTGCGGGCACGAACGGCGATATGGTACCGGTGACCGACAACGGCAGCGGCGATACGGACGAATATACGAACTGGGGTTGATTTGGATGGAACTGAAGACCGGAAAGATCCCCTGGGCGGTCCGGGACAGGCAGATAAAAAACAAAGGGCTTAACGTGCCTTCCGGGAGAGCGATCAGCTCAGGCTGCATCGGCGGAAGGTTTGATCCGGAACCCGAGATGACCGCGGCGTACGCGCTGAACCTTTGCGCGGCGAGGGGAGAATACCCGTCAGCGCTTGAACTGCAGGTTCTGCTCTCCCCGGGGACAGCGGAAGAGGAACTTGGCAAGATCTTCGCACGGATGGAGCGCTTTGCCTCAGACAGAGGAATCGCGCCTGGCGGAGCGGATGCGTTTACGACAGACTCTGTTTCGGGCATGATCCTGACAGCGGCAGCTTTCGGTGAAAGCACAAAGACACCGGGCACAGCCAGGAGCGGCATGGTCTTATATGCCGCCGGAGAAGCCGGCCTGGCAGGAGCGTCTGTGGCTGCGCGTGCCGGGGAGAAGGAACTGTCGGGGCGTTTTTCAAAGGCCGCTGTGCGGCGCATGCTCGAGGGGGCTGACCTTTCGCTTCCATCGGCGGAGTGTCTTAGGCTGGTCAGTGAACTGGCAGGGAAAGGCGCCGTTGTCCTGGCTGCCGGCGAAGGCGGAGTGTTTGCCGCTTTGTGGGAGCTGGCGGCGTTTTATGATATCGGATTTGAAGCGGACTTAAGGGCGATTCCCATCCGCCAGGAAACGGTGGAGATCTGTGAGTTCTTCGACCTGAACCCGTACCAGCTCTACAGCAGCGGGATGTTCCTGATCGCCATGGACGAGTCGTTTGAAGCGGATGTTTATGCGGCGGAGCGGGGGCTTCGCCTGACAAGGATCGGCCGTTTGGAGAAACCGCCGGTCAAACGCATATACAGCGGGGAAGAGATCCGGGACCTGGAAAAACCCGGCCGCGATATGCTCAGGATATTGGAGGATAGAACATGAGAGAACAGATACTGACTTTTCTTGAAAAGAACAGCAAGGCAAACCTGGGTGAACTGGCCATCATGCTCGGGACCAGCGAGGAGACGGTAGCCGCCGAGGTTAAGAAAATGGAGGAAGAGCAGATCATCCGCGGATATCACACCTTGATCGACTGGGATAAGACCGATGTCGAGAAGGTGACTGCGCTGATCGAAGTGCGGGTGACCCCGCAAAGAGACCAGGGCTTCGACAGGATCGCGGAGCGTATCTACAATTATCCCGAAGTCCGTTCGGTGTATCTGATCTCGGGAGCCTACGACCTGATGGTCATCCTCGAGGGAAAGACGCTGCGCGAAGTATCCGCTTTCGTGTCCAACAAGCTGTCCACTCTCGACACGGTCATCAGCACGGCGACCCACTTTATCCTGAAAAAATACAAAGCCGACGGAACCATTATGGCAGCAAAAGAAGAAGATGAAAGGATCCCGGTGACATTTTGAAAAAAGCGATAGCAGACAAAGCCCAGGCTCTGAAGCCTTCCGGCATTCGTAAGTTTTTTGATATCGTCAGCGAGATGGAAGATGTCATCTCCCTCGGCGTTGGCGAGCCTGATTTTGATACGCCCTGGGCAATTCGCGACGAGGGTATCTACACGCTGGAAAAGGGAAGGACCTTCTATACCTCCAATTCCGGCTTAAAGCAGCTTCGCGAGGAGATCGCCCGTTATCTGAGGAGACGTTTCGAACTTTCCTATCATCCGATCGACGAGATCCTGGTGACCGTCGGCGGCAGTGAGGGAATCGATTTGACTTTCCGGGCCATGCTCGATCCCGGAGATGAAGTGCTGGTGCCGCAGCCGTCCTATGTCTCTTACGTCCCGTGCGTCGCCATGGCAGGCGGAGTTCCGGTACCGGTGCCCTTAAAGGCGGAAAATGATTTCCGCCTGAAACGGTCTGATCTGGAGGGACTGGTAAACGAAAGGACAAAGATCCTGGTCATGCCGTTCCCGAACAACCCCACCGGAGCAGTGATGGAGCGCGCTGACCTGGAGGAGATCGCGCAGTTCGTCCTGGAGCATGATCTGTACGTGCTCAGCGACGAGATCTATGCGGAGCTGACCTATACCGGCCAGCCGCATGTGAGTATCGCGCAGCTTCCGGGAATGCAGGAGCGGACCATCCTGATCAACGGCTTCTCCAAAGCGTATGCAATGACCGGCTGGAGGCTCGGATATGCCTGCGGGCCCAGACACATCGTCAAGGAGATGGTAAAGATCCACCAGTTCTGCATCATGTGTGCGCCGACCAACAGCCAGTACGCGGCGATCGCGGCTCTTCGCGACTGCGACGAGCAGGTGGAGGAGATGCGCCAGGCCTACGACGGCAGGCGCCGTTTCCTGCTGCACACTTTCAAGCAGATGGGACTGCCATGCTTCGAACCATTCGGGGCTTTCTATGTATTCCCGTGCATTCAGGAGTTCGGGATGACGAGCGAGGAATTTGCGACCAGGCTTCTGCGTGAAGAAAAGGTTGCTGTCGTGCCCGGAGATGCTTTCGGTGACTGCGGAGAGGGCTTTATCCGAATTTCCTACGCTTACTCGATCGAAGCGCTGAAAAAGGCCATGGACAGGATCAACGCCTTTATCGGGCGGCTCCGCGCCGAGAGGTAAGAGAAGGATGCTGGGTATCGTACTGCTGGAGCCGGAGATTCCGTCAAATACCGGCAATATCGGCCGCACCTGCGTAGCAGCAGGCGCATCGCTTCATCTGATCGAGCCGCTCGGCTTCATCTTAAGCGAGCGGAACCTGAAACGGGCCGGCATGGATTACTGGACCAGACTGGAAGTGCACCGTTACAGCAGCTTTGAAGATTATCTTGAGAAAAATCCGGGCGTAACGCTGCACCTGGCGACGACCAAGGCGAAGAAAACCTATGCACAGGAGTCGTACGGCCCAAATGACCATATTATTTTCGGTAAAGAGAGTGCCGGGATTCCGGAGGAGATTCTTTTAAAATACCCGGACCGGTGTATCCGGATCCCGATGGCGGGGGAGACCAGGTCGCTGAACCTGGCTAATTCCGCAGCTGTGATCCTTTATGAAGCATTAAGGCAGAATGACTTTGCAGGCCTTGCCTGCGAGGGTGAGCTGCATCATCATACGTGGGAGGAAGCATGCCCGTGAATCTGCCGGTTGAATTTACAGAGCGCATGAAGATGCTGCTCGGTGACGAATATGAAGCGTTTATACACAGCTATGACGAACCGCGTCACTTCGGGCTGCGTGTCAATACGCTTAAATGCGACCCTGAAAAATTCGAAAGGACCGCGCCGTTTACTCTGACGCGCGTCCCCTGGATCTTGCAGGGTTGTTATTATGTAAAAGAAAATACCGCTGCCAGGCACCCGTATTACAACGCAGGGGTGTATTATCTCCAGGAGCCGAGCGCCATGACGCCGGCCGACGTGCTGCCGGTGGAAGAAGGCGATAGAGTGCTGGACCTTTGCGCGGCTCCCGGGGGGAAAGCTACGGCGATCGGCGCAAAGCTCGGCGGCAGGGGACTTCTGGTGGCCAATGATATCAGCGCCGCAAGGGCAAAAGCGCTGCTTCATAACATCGAGACTTTCGGCATCACCAACGCAGCGGTGACGAATGCGGTTCCCGTCGCGCTGGCTGAGCGGTTCCCGGGCTTTTTTGATAAAGTCCTGGTGGACGCACCCTGTTCCGGTGAGGGGATGTTCCGCAAGGATGAGGATGCGGTCAGGGCATGGAGCCCTGATAAACCGGAACGATGCGCTGCCGTTTCGCGCTCGATCGTCCTCTCCGCGGCGGATATGCTCCGTCCGGGGGGAATGATGCTCTATTCCACCTGTACTTTTGCTCAGGAGGAGAATGAAGCGGTGATCGCACATCTGCTGATAGAAAGACCCGGAATGGAGCTGGTGCCCATTCCCGCGCGGGAAGGCTTTGCACCCGGAATAGAGCTTCCCGGCACGGAATTTGCCCAGGCCGGACGCTGCGTGCGCCTGTGGCCGCATAAGATCGGCGGGGAAGGCCATTTTATGGCTCTGCTTAAGAAAGCGGAAGATGATCTGTCCGGACCGTTCGGAACCGGCATGATTTCCGGTGCATCCCGGGGAAGACAGGGGGGCGGTCCGGCAAAAGAAGACCGCGCTCTGGTCAGGGATTTCCTTGCCGATATAGGGTATGCGGATGAAATCGAGACCCTTGCCTTTGGCAGCCGGTTTAAGACCGCAGCCGGGAAGGCTTACCTGGTTCCGGAAGCACTTCCGGAAACTTCCGGGATCAGTTTCCTGAGGAGCGGGCTGTATCTGGGAGAACTCAAGAAAAACCGGTTTGAGCCGTCTCAGTCGCTGGCGATGGCGATCGACGCATCTTTGTGCGGAGCGAAGATTATATTTAAACCGGATGACCCGGCGCTTATTCGCTTCCTGAAGGGAGAAGTGCTGGAGGAGAGCATGACGGAAGGTAAAGCGCAGGATCATTCCAATGGCTGGAAACTGGTCTGCGCAGACGAATATCCTTTAGGATGGGGAAAAATGGCCGGCGGCCGTCTTAAGAATCACCTGGCCGGCGGATGGAGGCTTTCATGATCGAACAGTACACGGGAGAGCACCTTATTATTCCTGAAAAAGAAGTTCTCCGCTACCTCGGCTACGGGAAAAATGAGATGGACGCCGAGACGAAAACCCTCTATGGGGAATGCCTCGAAAGGCTTGAGAAAACAGTCTCTTACCGCGCCTGCCGTCTCAGAACAACCGTGAGCGTGTCGGGAGATGAGATCATCCTGGCCGGGGAAAAGGTCAAAAGCCGCGCCCTCTCAAGGCATCTGGACGGGGCCGGGGAAGTGCTGCTCATGTGTGCGACCATCGGACCGGTCTTTGACCGGGAGGCGGAGAGGCTGATGCATATCTCCCCGGCCAGGGCGGTGATCTTCGGCGCCATGGGAACGGCCGCCATCGAAGAGTGGTGCGATGAGCTCTGCGCAAGATGGCAGCAGGAATTATGTGCGGAAGGGCTTTATCTGACGAGCCGGTTCTCACCCGGATACGGGGACCTCGATATCGGGTTCCAGCCGGATCTATTAAGACTGACGGACGCAGGAAGGCGATCCGGCGTCACCCTGACGCAGGGCGGCATGATGGTGCCGAGAAAATCCGTGTCAGCGATCATCGGTCTTAAGAAAAAAGCGGCAGAAGAGGATCATTCTTCCTGCGAAAACTGCGAGATGGAAGAGTGCGCCTTCTCAAGAACTGAAAGACCCCGGAAAGGCGGTAAGAAATGAACATACTTGATAAGATCCGTAACGGACTGACCATTTTTGACGGCGGCCTGGGGACGATGCTCCAGGCAAAAGGGCTTAAGCCGGGAGAATTGCCGGAGACCTGGAACCTCACCCATCCCGACGAGGTCAGGGAGGTTCATGAGCAATATTTCCGCGCCGGTTCCCAGGTAGTAAATGCCAATACGTTCGGGGCCAATCCGTTCAAATATGACGGAAAAGAAGGCCGGCCGGCACTTGATGAGGTCATCAGCGCCGGCGTGAAACTGGCTCTGGAAGCCCGCGATAAGGCCGACCGTGAGGCGAACGAACCCGGAACGCATTATGCTGCCCTCGATGTGGGGCCGCTCGGGAAGATGCTCTGTCCGCTCGGGGACCTGCCGTTCGAGGACGCCGTGGATGCGTACGCCAGGGTGATCCGCGCAGGCGCCGCTGCCGGCGCCGACCTGGTCATGATCGAGACCATGAATGACAGCTATGAGACCAAGGCAGCCGTGCTGGCGGCTAAGGAGAACTGCAGCCTGCCGGTTTTTGTATCAGTGGTCTACGATGAGAGCGGAAAGCTGATGACGGGAGCGGATGTAAGAGCCATGACCGCCATGCTGGAGGGCCTGGGCGTTGACGCGATCGGCATGAACTGTTCCCTTGGCCCGGCACAGATGCTCTCACTTGTGCCCGAGCTTGCCAGGTGCTGTTCTCTGCCGGTGATCGTAAAGCCCAATGCGGGTCTGCCGCGCTCGGAGGGCGGCAGGACCGTCTACGATGTGGGAGCGGAGGAGTTTGCCTTGCTGATGCAGGAGATCGTCCGCTCCGGCGCCCATATCATCGGCGGCTGCTGCGGGACGACCCCGGCCTATATCGAAGCCATGGTCCGTGCGGTGAAAGATCTGGAGCCCCTGCCCGTTACCGAAAAAGAGATCTCCATGGTTTCTTCCTACACCCATGCCGTGACCTTCGGGGAGAAGTGCGTCCTGATCGGCGAGCGTATCAATCCCACCGGAAAGAAAAAGCTTCGCCAGGCACTGATCGGAAAAGACCTGGAGTATATCCGGAGCGAGGGGATCGGCCAGGCGGATGCCGGCGCCGACATTCTCGATGTGAACGCCGGCCTGCCCGATATCGACGAGACGGAGATGCTCACCGAATGCGTCCGCGCCTTGCAGGAGGTCACCGACCTGCCGCTGCAGATCGATACTTCCGATCCGGCGGCCATGGAATCGGCGCTTCGGATCTGCAACGGAAAAGCCATGATCAATTCCGTCAACGGCAAAGACGAGGTGCTTGACGCCGTCCTGCCGCTGGCGAAGAAATACGGCGGACTGCTGGTCTGCCTCACACTCGATGAGGACGGGATCCCCGATACCGCCGACGGACGGCTTGCAATCGCCCGGAGAATACTTGAACGGGCGCAGGCGGCAGGTATCCGTAAAAAGGACCTGATCTTTGACCCGCTGGCTCTTACGGTCTCCTCGGACCCGAAAGCGGCAGCCGTCACGCTTGAGAGCATCCGGCTGATCCGGGAAGAACTCGGATGCCTGACAAGCCTGGGCGTCTCCAACGTCTCCTTCGGACTGCCTTCCAGACCGAGCATCACCTCCGCCTTCTTTACACTGGCGATGGATAAGGGCCTGAGCGGCGCCATTATCAATCCTTACGATCCGCAGATCATGAATGCCTGGTACAGCTATGAGGTTCTCGCCGGAAGGGATGAGGGCTGCGCCTCCTACATCGGAGGGGTCAGACCCCTCCAGAAAAGTGACGGCGCGGGGCAGCCTGCTCAGGCCGTGCGCGATCCGGGCGAAGAGAAGAAGGACCTGCAGGAGGCCATCGTGCGGGGAATGAAGGAAAAGGCTGCGCAGATGGCAGCCGCCCTGCTTCCTCAGACGGATCCGCTGACCCTCATACAGGAACATCTGGTCCCGGCCCTGGATATCGTCGGCAAAGGCTTTGAAGAAAAGAAAGTCTATCTTCCCCAGCTGCTGATGAGTGCCGAGGCCGCCTCCGCCGCCTTCGAGGAAGTTAAAAAAGCACTTCCGCAGGGAGACGGAAGTGCCAATCCGGTGATCCTGGCCACGGTCAGGGGCGATATCCATGATATCGGAAAAAACATCGTGAAAGTGCTCCTGGAAAATTACGGCTACAAAGTGATCGACCTTGGCCGGGATGTGCCGCCCGAGAAGATCGTCGAGACAGCCCTGGAACAGAAAGTGAAGCTGGTAGGCTTAAGCGCCCTGATGACCACCACGGTACCGGCGATGGAAGAGACCATCCGGCAGCTGCACGAAGCCGGCGCTCCCTGCAAAGTGATCGTTGGCGGCGCAGTGCTGACGCAGGAGTATGCCGATATGATCCACGCGGATGCCTACGGGAAGACAGCGATGGATACCGTGAGGTATGCGGATGAGGTCTTTAAATGACCGCTCCCTGTCATCCGTAGATCTTCCTCCCTTTTTCATCCCCCACCCCGGCAAACCGGCAGAAGAATGTGTTGGTCACGTCCCGCCATTCCCGGGCGTTGGAAAGCTGTTTTTCCATGCGCTCTTTGATGACGCTGTGGTCCGGTTCCGGGAAGGGCAGTCTGTCAAGCTGCGCGGCCATCTTTTCGGCAAGTTCATATCCGGTAAAGTGGTCGTCGTAGATGCGCTGCAGCAGCGTGCGGCCATCCTTCATGACAAAGTCATAATTCAGGCGGTGGAAGAAGAGCAGATATTCGTCCGGGCAGGTCTTAGGATCCTCATACAAACACCTGATCTTTGGCGGGTACTGGCATACGTAGCCGGTTCCTGAGGCGGTGCGGTCGATGCCGACCCCATAGCGGTCTGCTTTTGTGTAGGTTCCCCAGACCATGAACTCATAGCCGTAAGGGTTGGGACCGTAATGGTTCTCCGGATTGATCATCCAGTTGAGGCCAAGGGGAGATGTGTATAGCTCGTAGACCCGGGCACTCTCCATGAGCAGCGCAGTCAGGTCGTCAAGCGAAGTTCCTTCAAACCCGTAGGTCAGGGCACTCCAGCGGCGGGTAAGGGCTTCCGGGTCTGCATCGGGATCCCAGGCGAACCGGCCGAAGGCATAGAGGTTCAGCGCTGCAAAGGGATGACCGGTCCAGTTGTCATCGCGGCCGAGATTGCTGACGGCGGCAACGGCGCTGACCGATTCTTTTCCCATCTCGTCGAAGAGCCGGCGCCACATGGGCGGCATCGCAAAAATGTCGATCTGCTGGCCGGTGTACTCCTGAGCAAGCTGCAGTTCCATCCCCATTCGGGTGTTCTTCATGCCTACAAGCAGGGGGGAAATGGGCTCGCGCACCTGGAAATCATAGGGGCCGTATTTGACCTGCAGGATGACGTTGTCATCGAAGGCACCGTCCATGGGATGATAAAGATCGTAAGCCGCGCAGGGACGGTCCGTTTCGGTATTACGCCAGTCCTGCATGCAGTTGTAGACGAAGGCCCGCCAGACGAGAACGCCGCCGTAGGGCTTCAGGGCCCTGGCCAGCATGTTTGCTCCTTCGGCATGGGTGCGTCCGTAAGCGTTGGGGCCGGGGCGGTGCTCAGAATCGGCCTTGACAAGGAAACCGGCCATATCCGGAACGGCGTGCCACACGTTCTGGGCAAGATGACTCCAGAAATCCGCGACTTTCGGGTCGAGGGGATCGGCGCTGTCAAGCCCGAACTGAAGCGGCAGCGAAAAGTCGATGCTGATCATGAGCCGTACGCCGAAGGGACGAAGCAGATCCGCCAGAGCAGCCGTTTCCGAAAGCAGGGAGGCAGGCAGCTGCTGAGCCGGCATGTGAACGTTGACATTGTTGATGCACAGGACATTGATCCCGGCACCGGCCAGCATCCGGCCAAGACGGCGGATGCGGTCAGGCTCATAACAGAAAGCATCTTTTTCAAACCAGATCGAACGGCCTGCGTAGCCGCGCTCGATGGTTCCGTCCATGTTGTCCCAGCAGTCGATCATCCGCAGGGGATAAAACGGAGAGCGCACGCCCGCGGGCAGGGGCTCACCAAGTTCAAGCGCTTCGATCAGGGCATAGGCGCCGTAAAGTACGCCGCGGCTTCCTCCGTGTATAAGAATTTTGCTGCCGCTCTCGCTGATAGAAAAGGACTCGCCCATGGACGGGTCCGTTTTGATTCCGACCTGCCGTCCGCAGCCGGAGGAAGCCAGATAGCTTTGAATCTCAAACAGAGCCATCTCCTCGGGCGTTTTGCACGCCGGGGACGGTTCGCGCGTCAGGGCTCTCTGCCAGCTTCTGCAGTCTCTCCATCCGCTCATTTTCTTTCCTCCTTAGCTGCATTGCGTTTTTCGGGATCGAAGACGATCACCTGATCGGGGGCCGGGTAAGCCTCACAGGTCGGCCTTCCCACAACAAGACCGGTATCGACCGGAACCGCCCGGTCAAGCACCTCGTCCGACATCCTCTCAAAAAAGTCATCGATCATGAAACGGTCGTAAAGATCCATTCTGTGCGGACACAGGACTTTCCGGAAGGGAAGGTCCAGGATATCGAGCATGTTTTTGCGCAGCGTCTGGACAGGAAGTGCCTCCGGGAAAAAGATCCATGTGCAGGGATTCCAGTCGTCGCCCGTAAGCAGCAGCTCGAGTTCGGGAACAAACACCACCGCGGAGCCGGGCGTATGGCCGGGGCAGGGAATCACACGCGCCGTCAGGCCGCCCAGGTCAAAGGTTTTCTCCCCGATGGGGATCCAGGTGCCCATGGGCCGCTCCAGATAAGTTTTTTCGTCGACGAAAATCCCCTTTGCGGCGGCATCCGCCAGTACTTTTTTTCTCCACCGAATGCCCGTGTATTCTTTGGCCGTCTCCAGCTCCGCTTCCTGGATATAGACTGGATCAAATTCATACGCACCGAGCGCATGATCATGATGGGCGTGAGTCAGCACCAGGCCAAGCGGTTTGTCCGTGATCGTGCGGATGTAGGAGAGAAGACTGCCAAGGCCGTATCCGGCGTCCACCAGCAGTGCCGATTCTTCTCCAACCAGCAGTGTAACGCATACATCCATCTCATCCGAGATGTGCCAGACACCGGGCAGATATTCATTACCTTCGAATTTCATAAGAGAAAGCCTCCTGTATAAATGATCTGGTAACGTTAATATAAAAAAGCATAGCATAAAGCTTTTAGCTTGCAAATACATAAGTTTTTGAACAGGCGCTTGACGGGTGGGAACAAAAATGATATCATAATCAAGCTGACAGTTTCGGAGCGCATCCGAAAACGCCCCATAAAAAGAGACTGTGAGTGGAAAACAGACATAAGTCTGGATCGATGCGTGGCTCAGTTTGGTAGAGCGCTGCGTTCGGGACGCAGAGGTCGCAAGTTCAAATCTTGTCGCATCGACGTAAAGGAAATGCCGTAAACTCAAGGGTTTGCGGCGTTTTTCTTTTGCCTGGAAAAGAGATTTCAAACGGGAAAAACCGGGATTTGATGAACATTTGATGAACGTCTGAATCGGGCAGAGATGAAAAAGTACAGGCAGATGTCGAAAAACAACGGACATTTGCCTGTACTTTTTATGATTGCGGGGGATATGAAAAGGTGGTTTCTGCGTCAGCTTCTTATCTCATATCACACTGATTCTGTATCACACTGACCCGGAGCTTCATCCTGACCAGAAAAGAACAGAGATCCCAGAGTGTCTGCAGTCTGCTGGTCAGCGCTGCGGAGAGCATGAGCGTAGATATCCATGGTGGTACCGATCTCGGAGTGCCCCAGCCGGGAGGAGACCGTCTTCATGTTGATATTGTTTGCGATCATGAGTGTCGCATTGGTGTGACGCAGGCCATGGAGCGTGATCTCAGGGAGCTTGTCCTCATGATCCTTGTTGTACCGGCGAATGATTTTTTTAAATACTTTGTTGGGAGTCGAGACATCCAGCTTCTCCCCATTGTCCTGGGTGAAAACGTAGTCGCCATCCTGCCAGTAGCTGCCGACAGACCGCCGGTACGCGTCCTGTTCCGTCTGCCACTGCTTCATCATGTCCATGACCTGAACAGGCAGGGTGACAAGCCGGTTGGATGTATTTGATTTCGGTTCCTTGATAATCACGCCCTGTTTTGTCCTTGCGGCAGCTTTGGAGATATCGATGGTATGATTATCATAATCCACATCTTCCCAGGTTAACGCAATGAGTTCACCGCGCCGAAAGCCGGCAAATAGCGTAACGTAAAACAGAACCTTGTACTTAAGGGGAACGGTTTTCACGTCAACGTGTTTATTGCCGGGCTGCCCATCCTTTTTCCTTCTTCCCCCGTGTGCCACGGTATAAGGCTCTTCCAGATACTGGAAAAACGTTTCTGTCTGTTCGAGCGTAAAGCATTTGACTTTGGAGCTCTTTTCTACCTTTGGCGGTTTTATTCTGGTACAGGGGTTGGTTTCGATCAACTGCCACTGAACAGCCGTGCTCAGGCTGCTGGATACGATCTGATGGATCCTTTTGATCGTGTTATTCGAGTAATTCTTATGCTTTCCGTTCTTCTCGTATCCCTTCTCGCTCATTTCCCGGTACAGGCGCTGCAGGTGGAGCGGCGTGATCTCCGTGAGTTTCAGATGCCCGATTGCGGGACTGAGCGTTTTCTGAAAAGCGGTGTCGTTTCTTTCATACGTAGTCGGAGACAGCTGTTTGCGTACATATTCTTCCATCCAGATCTTCCAGTATTCCTGATACGTGATCTTTTCGCCTTTCAGGTATTTCCCGCTTTTCACCCTGTCTTCGAATTCATAAACAAACTTTTCAAGGGCCTTCTGATTCTTTTTTTCGGTTTTTGAAGGATCAGGAACGAATGTCGCCGTCTCCCTGATCTGCCTGCCGTCCGGACGGCGCCCGTTGCTGACGGTAATGAAATAAGTGTTGCCACGCTTCGTGACAGATGCCATATGATCATCTCCTGACTATAAAAGATATTCAGGTATCTGTGTCAGATCTGTCAGATAGTTGATCACCTTGCTCAGTCCTTCAATATTCATCATCCCGCATAAGCCGATAATGATCTGTGTTTTGCCGGTATAAATATCGCCGTCTATTGTGCCTGGCTGCGTGAGCGATAACTGCCGGTATGTTTCGTCAAATAATACATTTTGAGCCAGCAGGTCTTCTCTGAAGGAAGCATTGAATTTCCTGACGTTTTCCTTCGTCACGTTTTCCGGATTGTCCAGAAGACGTGAATTCTTATCATGTTCCCGCTGGATCTGATCAAGGGTTATTGAGACATCAGAGAAGCGCTGCATGAATTCTTCATCACTGGGAATCAAATCCTCTACAGGTATTTTTAATCCGGCTGCAATCCTCTGTAATGTATCGAGCTTGGGACTCTGCCGTCCGGATTCATATTTTCTGATGTTCGCCTCATTGATCCCGCATTTCTCGCCAAGTTTCTTCTGTGTCAGATGCTTTGTTTTACGTGCATGTTTTATTTTTTCGCCAACTGTCATGACCCACCTCCTTTGATTTGACGAAAAAAGTATAGCACACGGGATAAAAGAATAACAGATTGAAAATAATCTTTTTTGCTGTTGACAGATACGACACGACCTGTTAACATGGTAACAGATACGAAACAACCTGTCAAGAGGGTGAGAACAAACTGACAGGAGAAAAAACAGGTATCTGCATACAAATATCATTTTTCAGGAAGGGGGTGACATCAGATGACCGGAAGTACAATGAGTATTCCTACCATGTATACGATTAATGCGGCAAAGCGGGCAACAGGGTTATCTTACGACTATATCCGGAAGCTTTGTCTTTCCGACAAGATTGTATATGTACGGGCAGGAAACAAGTATCTGGTGAACATGGAGAAACTGATTGATTTTCTGAATTCCGGAGAGAGAAGCATTCTTTCGGCTCAGGACGGATGAAGAGTCGGGAAAATCTGTGAGGAGACCAGCCATGTACAGTAAAGGTAAAGAAAAAGCCTTCCCCAGGCAGAGGGAAGGCCGGGACACATCAGCATTCGGAGAATGTGACGCATCAGTCAATGGTAAAGTATCACAGTCTCCGGCAAATAACAAGGAGGTGAAATGCTATATGGCCGAAAGGCGCATGTTTTCGCAGAAAGTAGTGCAGAGTGCACGATTCCTGAAAATGCCGAAATCAACGCAGTGTCTTTATTTCCATCTGGGACTGAGGGCAGATGATGATGGAGTGGTAGAGGCGTACTCTGTGATGAATCTGATCAAGGCAGATGAAGATGATCTCAGAATTCTGGTCGCAAAGGGTTTTGTAAAAATTCTGAATGAGGATCTGGTTACCTATCTGATCGACTGGCCGGAGCAGAACAAAATCCGGGCAGATCGGAAGCAGGACAGCCGTTACAAACCTCTTCTGCTGGAAATGATGCCCGATCTGCAGCTTCAGGAGAAAACGGAAAGATCGGATACCAGAAAGAAAAGAAAAAGCGGACAGTCCATGGACGGTCCATGGCCCGCACAGTATAGGGTAGTTGAGGACAGTTCAGGAAAGGACAGTGTAGGAAAAGACAGTACAGGGAAGGGGAGTGGAAGTTGTACCGGGAAGGATCCGCCTGGAAATGCAGTTATTACTGCTGCAGCAACTGCAACAACCGTCCCGGAAAAAATGACGGAGAAAATACTGTTCATACCACAAAAGGACGAGAGTGGCCTGATGAGGTTTTCGCTCGGAAATGAAAGTATTTCCGAAGCAGAGTATCAGGCACTGCTCAGGGCACATCGGAAAGAGTATGTGGACGATGTGATTCGCAGGATACTTGAAACGCCATACATGAACTGTCTGAATTTGGAAACAATAGAACAATGGGTGAGAGAAACGGAGCAGCGTATGGCAGCACTGTCTTCTTTGCCGGCGAGGCAGATCCGTCAAAGGATATCAGGCAGGAATTCGTTTCATAATTTTCCGCAGAGAACTTATGACTATGATGCGTTGGAGCGTCAGCTTTTGAGAACAGACAATATGGCAGTGGCACAGGAAGGATAAATGATGGAGGGATGAAAAACGCTCGCCAAATAAAAGAATAAAGCTTTTCGAAGAATGATGAAAAACGCAGTTTCCGTGTGCCGGTAAGGATGCATGGGAACTGCGTTTTTTCAGGAACGCCTTTGGCGTTCTTGCCGCGCCGCGTTCGGGGCGAAGCCCCTTTCGCTTCTGCGCGCGGTGCGCGATGGGCGATAAGCCGGAGCCCCTGATGAGCGTGGACGTAATCATCGGGGCTTCCGGTGATCGTGCATGACGAAGGACCGCAGGTCCTGAGGCTGCAACAACCAGATAGCAGGAAATGCGCTGGTTGCTGCATAGCGGGTCGAGGGCGTAGCGCCTCGCCCAATAGAGATGATGAGAATCGTCATCTCGTATTGGGTATTGCCTGCCGTGAGAAGTAACGTGTCGGTGAAAATTGATGAGGCAGGGGGGCCATGGATCACTGACGGAATTGATGAATTAACGGGAGGAGAGATGATGAAGCTGACAAGACACAATGGCCGTTTTGGCAAAAATGGGGTTTTTAACCCGAAGCACAATGACCGGAGGTTTGATGTGGAAAACAGCGAACACATTGATCCTGAAAGGACAAAGGAAAATGTGTACTGGGACTGTTACCAGGGATTTCATTATGCCGAGAACCGAGAGCAGGCGGAACAGATCATCCACTCATTTGAGGAGATAGAAATGCTGTACTACTGGGAGCATTATGAGGATTACTGTAACGCGCAGCATGAACGGAACCAGAAGACCGGCCACACGGAAAGAAACCGGTCACCGGATGACCTGCGACTGGATAAAAAGACCTGTCCGGAAGAAACCATTTACCAGATCGGAGCGAGAGAAGAACATATTTCAGGAAAAACACTCCGGCGTATCACTGCCGATTTCTTTGAAGAGTTTGAGAAACGGTTTGGAAAGCACATCCACATCCTGAACTGGTCTTTGCACATGGATGAGAGAACCCCGCATATTCATGAGCGGCATGTTTTCGACTGCCCGAACCGTTATGGCGAAATCTGTCCGCAGCAGGAAAAAGCACTCGAGGCTCTTGGGATTGAAATGCCGTATCCGGATAAGAAGCGGGGGAAAATGAATAACCGGAAAGTTGCGTTTGACGCAGCTTGCAGGAACATGATGTTCGATATCACAAAGCGGTACGGGCTGGAGCTTGATGAGGAGCCTGAATATGGCGGCAGGATCCATCTGGAGAAGCAGGATTACATTTTGATGAAACAGAGTCAGATGATCGCCGAAAGGAAAGATGCCATCGCTGCGGAAGAGGAAAAACTGGCTGACCGGCAGGATGCGGTAAAAAGAGAGGAAGCTCTTTTACGGGAGCGAACTACGGCTGTCTCGGAAGCAAAAAAAAGGCTGGATGAACAGGATAGGGAAGAGAAAGAAAAAAGAGAGAAGCTTTGCAGCCTCAAATTCGAAATCGATTGGACACGGGACAGCCTGGCAATAAAACAAAACCGGCTTTCGTTTGCTGAAGAAACTCTGGAGGAGACAAATCGAAAAATCGCGGAAGCGGGCGAAACTCTGGCAGCACAGAAACAGGCGGTAGCAGCAGAAGAAAGAAAACTGGCGGATTTGGAAGCGAGGATTCAGGATACGGAAAGCTTCATCGAAGAAATTTCAGAAACAGCCTACAATGACGCGGTCGCCATGGTATCAGAGAAAGCTGCTGAAGAAGCCAGGAACATGTTTTTTGATGAAGTGAGCCAGTTCAGAGAAGACCTGCTGACAGGTGGAGAACACAGCGTCGCGGTGAGAGAGCATCTCTATAAGGCCTTGGAGCCGCTCCTCGACCGGTTCAGGGGACTGACCCGGCATATCACGGATCAGATCCGGCATCTTTTTTCTGAGCCGGTTCAGAAGGAAAAATTCAGGAGGATTTCCCAGGAAAACATCAGGAAGCACCTTTACAGCGACAGTTCCCGCCATACATATAGCGATCAGACTGAGGGCATTCCTCCCAGACGGAGAAGATCGCGGTGAAAGTGTGAAAGAAGACAATGAGTATCTATTCAGAAATAAAAGAGCATATTTCAGCCATAAATGTGGCGGAACATGACGGACACCAGGTCATTCGGAACGGCATGATGCGGTGTCTTTTTCATAATGACCGAACGCCGAGTATGAAGGTCGATCAGAACTTCATTTGCTTTGGTTGTCAGAAGAAAGACGTGACCCGGTTCACGGAGAAGCTGTTCGGCATCACGCCTTTTGAGGCGGGAAGGAACTGATCAGTGACTTCAGCCTGTCTATCGAGATTAGCAAGACCGGGAAATCTCCACTAGGCTGGACTTTTTCAAAAAAAACGAATGGAAAATGCCTACTGCGATTATTTCCGGATGCTGAATGAAGGGTGGGTATTAATACTATAGAGGAAGGAGACGGTCGAGGAGAAGGTAAAGAGGATGCTGCAAAATGAGGTGGTGAAGAACTCCGGTTAATTTCTGAAACCAACGTTCTGAAACCAAAAAATTGTGTATGAAATACTTGGATTTATTCGTGATACCGATTATAATACAAATCGACAAAGTATAATTTATTAGAGCCAAATGTATGTATATGTGAGGTGCCATATGGATTATATCTCTGCAACGCAGCTTTCAATGATATGGGGGATATCTTCAAGAAGGATACAGATTCTTTGCAAAGAAGGACGGGTCCCAGGCGCAATGCGGGTTGGTAATATGTGGATTATTCCGTCCGAAGTTCAAAAGCCGATCGACGAGAGAAAATATAATGGAAAAGGAAACAAGCGAAAAAGGGAAATACGGGAATGATTACATGGGTAGACTGCGAGATCAGCGACATCATGGTAATTGTGCTGAGTGAAGAATGATAGGAGAGGCGTGAGTATTTATGGCTAAGAAAAAGAACGCTGAGGAGAAAATTAATCTCGATTCAATTCTTTTTAAATGTCGCGATTATTTACGGGCGGCGCGAAATTCCGGATCCTTTTTTGAAAAGCGTGATATGATGTTAACGCTCGTATTTCTGCGCTTTATAGGTGAAAAGTTTGAGGATGGGGTTGAGAACCTTCGTAGAACACTAATCGAGAAGGATCTCAATCCTGATGACGAGAACATCAAGGTGGCTTTCTTTGATGATGCTACTTTTACCGATGGAACATATAATCTCCCTGTCGAGGCGCGATGGTCAACGATCATCAATACGCCAGCCCCAAATCTGAATGTGGCATTGGATAATGCCCTACACAGCCTTGCCGTAAGCAGCAATCAGTTGAAGGGATGTTTTGTGGAGGGAACATTTACATCCCGAAATCTTGCCCCAAACGATATCAAGAAAATTGTGGATGAGGTCAACAAAATCAGTCATAAAGTGTTCGGAGAAGAGAAGGATCTGATTGGACGTGTTTATGAGTACTTTTTGAAGGAATTTGCCGTAAACGCAACCAAAGAAGAGGGTGAGTACTATACTCCTCATGATGTGGTTCAGTTAATCGCCGCAATGATTGAACCCTTTGACGGGACTCTCTATGATCCCTGTTGCGGTTCCGCGGGGATGTTTATCCAGAGTGCGGAGCTGGTTAAGGCGAAGCGCGGAGACATCAGCCGGATCAACGTTTACGGACAGGAGAAGGAACCGGCAACGTACCGTCTGGCGAAGATGAATCTTGCTCTGCGCGGCATTAGCCATAATCTTGGCGGCGAGGCCGACTCCTCATTCACGCATGATCTGCACAAGGGGCTGTATTTTAACTACATCATGGCAAATCCGCCATTTAACCTGAAGGGATGGTATAACGATAATCTGAAATCTGATTCCCGCTGGGCTGATTATTCCACCCCTCCAGAAAGTAATGCGAACTATGCGTGGATATTGCACATGCTGTCTCATCTGAAGCCTTTGGATGGTGTGGCGGGATTCCTTCTGGCTAATGGCGCACTTGGGGATGAAGATACCCTGGCAATCCGGCAGAAACTCATAGAGAATGACAAGGTGGAAGCGATCATAATACTTCCGCGAGAGCTTTTTATCACGACAGATATCAGCGTAACACTTTGGATTCTGAACCAGAACAAGAAAGGCGGAGAATACCATGGGCGTATGCTCCGCAATCGAGAAGACGAGATCCTTTTCATGGATCTTCGCACATGGTCGGATAATCCCGTAAAGGGTGAGAATAAGAAGAAAGTCAAGCTGGAAACTGATCAAATAGAGCGGGCTGCTGAAATCTATCATACATGGCAGTCTGAGGGTGTAGACGGGAAAAAATACGCAGAGCCAGAGCTATATCGCAGTGTCGGAAAAGACGAAATCGAGGCTCACAGATGGAGCCTGATACCAAGCAAATATATCGAGTTTATCGACCATGATTTGGAGATTAACTTTGATGCGGAGATGGTTCGTATCCAGCAGGAAATGCGGCTCATCATGTATCAGGAAAAGCTCTCTCAAAAAATGCTGGAGGATGCATTCAGGGGTATCGGCTATGGGATTGACTAAATGTAGACTTGGAGAGCATATAGAGCTTCGTGTTGAGACAAATGCTGATCTCGTATATGGAGTTGAGTATGTGCGAGG
>JBGUOI010000212.1:0-12131 GCA_045118075.1 Porcincola sp.
CCTGTTCCAAAGGGGACGTTACCGCAGCGCCGGTACTTGGCGAGGGCGAAGCCCGAGCCTTATGTACCGCTGCGCGAGGTAAGAGCGAGAGCGCTCCCCGTGGAACAGGGTGATGGTTTTTTTCGGATGTGTGTATGAGGACAGTCCCCTTCCTTACTTCAGGAAGCCGCTGATGATCTGCTCCTCTGCCTGTGCCTCAGTCAGCCCCAGGGTCATGAGCTTGATGATCTGGTCGCCGGCGATCTTGCCGATGGCGGCTTCATGGATGAGCGCGGCGTCCACGTTGTTGGCTTCGAGCTGGGGAACGGCCAGGATGCGGCCTTTGTCCATAATGATGGAGTCGCATTCGGTGTGGCCGCTGCATTTGGCGTTTCCGTTGATGCGAAGGTCGAGTTTCTGGAATGACTCGTCCCTTGCCACGGAGCGGGAGACTACGTCTGCGCTGGCATCATCGCCGTTGAGTTCGATGAGGTAGGCGCTGCCGGCTTTCTGCTGTCCGTGGGTCATCAGTCTTTCCTGGACGACGAGCTTTGCGCCGGCCTTAAGGACGGCTTTTGTCGAACGCTCGGTGGAGTCGACGCCTTTGATCTGGACCATCTCCATCTCCATGGAAGCGTTCTCCTCGAGGAAGACTTCGGTCCCGGGGTTCAGGATGCGCTTGCCGGTGCCGTCGCCCTCGCCGTAGTGTTTTTCGACGTAACGGATGTGGGAATTCTTCCCTACATAGAAGCGGTGGATGCCGTCGTGTTCGGAATCCTGCTGGCCGCAGTTGCTGATTCCGCATCCGGCGACGATGACCACATCGCAGTCCTCGCCGATGTAAAAGTCATTGTAGACCATCTCCTTGAGTCCGCTCTCGCTTAAGACCACCGGAATATGGACACTCTCTTTTTTGGTTCCGTCTTTGATGCGGATATCGATGCCGCTCACCTCTTTCTTGGTGGTGATATCGATATTGGCTGTGGTGTTGCGGCCGGCCATGCCGCCGTTTGCACGGATATTGTAAGCTCCTTCGGGCACGTCATGAAGATCGGCGACCTCCGAAAGCAGTCTTTTTTGAATTTCGTCCAACATGAGCAGATCCTCCTTCCCGCCTGTGATCAGGGCTGCAGCCTGAGGCAGTTTTCCATGGCTGATGACGTTCCGATAAGTCCCGGCAGGATCGCTTCGCGTTCTCCCTGCTGCGTGATGGAGCCGTCGGAGAGAACAATGATCTCATCGGCGATCTCCAGGATACGCTCCTGATGTGAGATGATCAGGATGGAACTGTCCTTGATCTCATCGCGCATGCGCCTGAAAATGGTGATCAGGTTCTGGAAGCTCCACAGGTCGATACCCGCCTCCGGCTCGTCAAACACGGAAAGCCGGCAGGAGCGCGCAAGAACGGTGGCGATCTCGATACGCTTGAGTTCTCCGCCTGACAGGGAAGCATTTACCTCACGGTTGATGTAGTCCCTGGCGCATAGTCCCACTTCCGAGAGATAAGCGCAGGCATCGGCGATCGAAAGGCGGCGTCCGGCTGCGATGCGAAGCAGGTCGATGACCTGAATGCCTTTGAACCGGACAGGCTGCTGAAAGGCAAAGCCGATACCGAGATTGGCTCTTTCCGTAACATTTTTATCGGTGATATCCTCGCCGTCGAGCAGGATCTGTCCCGAGGTCGGTTTGATGATTCCGGCGATGATTTTGGCCAGGGTGGATTTCCCGCCTCCGTTGGGTCCGGTGATCACCACAAATTTCCTGTTATCGATCTTAAGGCTGACATCGTGCAGGATATCGATATTGGATCGGTCTTCGTTGACTTCATAGGATATATTGATCAGTTCCAGCATTTTCTTTCCCTCTGTGACCTTACCTATATTCTTTTCGGGTTTATGGCAGCAGAACAGATTATAGCACAGGAGAGGGTTTTTCACAACGTGGGATTGCACCGCTGTGCCAGATACTTTATAATACCTTGTATTGAATTGCGCGGACCCGGCGCGGAAAGGAGACGGCAATATGGCGGTAAGGCGTGCCCGGGAGAAGGATATTCCCGGTATTTTAAAGCTGCTCGTCCAGGTGGACATGGTGCACCATAAGGGCCGCCCCGACCTGTTCAAAGGCCCGGCGACCAAGTATAATGCGCAGGAGCTTGCGGGGATCCTCCCGGATGAGACGAGGCCTGTCTTTGTGATGACAGACGAAGCAGATGAGCAGGTGCTCGGACATGCGTTCTGCATTTTTGAAACGGTCGAAGATTCGCAGCTTCTGATGCCGCGCAAAACGCTTTATATCGATGATATCTGCGTTGATGAAAAGTGCCGCGGCCGGGAGGTCGGCCGCAGTTTGTTCGAGCATGTGAAGAAATTTGCCATCGCTCAGGGGTGTTACAATATCACGCTCAATGTATGGAGCTGCAACCCCGGAGCCATGAAATTTTATGAGAAACTGGGACTGGTGCCCTATAAGGTGGGCATGGAGATGATCCTGGAGGACTGATTTTATTATGGAAAGAAAAGAAAACAAAATGGGTGTAATGCCCGTCCGGAAACTGATTCTGACCATGTCGCTGCCCATGATGGCTTCCATGCTGGTGCAGGCGCTCTACAACGTGGTGGACAGCATCTTTGTTGCCAGGGTGAGCGAGGATGCGCTGACTGCGGTGACGACCGCCTATCCGCTGCAGATGATGATGATCGCCGTCGGTTCAGGAACCGGTGTCGGCATGAATGCGCTGCTCTCCAGATCTTTGGGGGAGAAGCAGTTCGACCGGGCGGATAAGGCTGCCAATATGGGCATCCTGCTGACGATCTTTAATTTCATCATCTTTGTGCTGCTGGGGATCTTTGCGGCGAAGCCTTTTATCGCGAGCCAGACGGCCAATCCCGTCGTAAGAGCATACGGTTCCACGTACCTGAGCATCGTGCTTTGCTGCTGCATAGGCCTGCAGTTCCAGATGACGTTCGAGCGTATGCTCCAGTCTACCGGGCGCACGGTGTACTCCATGATCTCGCAGGCGACCGGAGCCATCATCAATATCATCTTTGACCCGATCCTGATCTTCGGCCTGCTTGGCGCCCCGAAGCTCGGAGTCGCCGGCGCCGCCATCGCAACGGTCATGGGCCAGGTGATTGCCTCGATCCTGGGGCTGGTACTGAACCTGAGGAAAAATGAAGATATCAATATCAACCTGAAAGGCATTTTTACGCCGGACCTTGAAGTGATCAAAGAGATCTATGCCGTGGGCGTCCCGTCCATGCTGATGATGTCGATCGGATCGGTGATGACTTACCTGATGAACCTGATCCTGAAGACTTTCTCGGAGACAGCCATTGCTGTGTTCGGTGCTTACTTTAAGCTCCAGAGTTTCTTCTTCATGCCGGTATTCGGCCTTAACAACGGCCTGATCCCGGTCATGGCGTACAACTATGGCGCGGCGAGAAAGGACAGGATCAAACAGGCGTTTATCTTTGCCATGGAACTGGCTGTCGGGATCATGCTCGTGGGAATGTTGATATTCCAGCTGATGCCCGGAAGACTGCTGGATCTTTTCAATGCGTCCGATGAAATGCGCCGGATCGGTATCCCCGCGCTGCGGATCATTTCGCTCTCTTTCCCGGTCGCAGGTGTCTGTATTGCCATGGGAAGTACATTCCAGGCTTTTGCAAGAAGCATCTACTCGCTGATCGTGTCGGTCGGCAGACAGCTGGTCGTGCTTATTCCGGCTGCCTACTTGCTTTCACTGGCCGGCAATATCGATCTGGTATGGTGGGCTTTTCCGATCGCGGAAGTAATGTCCCTGATTCTTTCTGTCATCTTTTTCAGAAAAGTATTCAATGAGGTCAGTGAAAGAATCGACCGGATGAACGGTGTCGTTACAGGAGACGAGTAAGATGGATGTAAGGGACTGTTTTATCTACAGCAGGACGCTGCCGGCAAGAAGCGCGCAGTATGTGCCCTTTCCGGATAGCTTTCCCGGGGAACTGGCCGCCTGCCTGGAGCAGATGGGCATCGACCGGCTCTACACGCACCAGGCGCAGATGTATGAGGAGGCCATGCAGGGAAAAGACCTGGTGATCACCACCTCGACGGCCAGCGGCAAGACGCTCAGCTTCCTGCTGCCGGTGATCAGCCGGATCCTGGAAGAACCCCAGACAAGGGCGATTTTTCTCTATCCGACCAAGGCACTCGCCGCGGACCAGATGCGGGCCATGCGTCCGATCCTTGAGCATTTCGGCAAAGACCGGATCTGTGCGGGGGTCTATGACGGAGACACTCCCGTGAATGAGCGTTCGCATCTTCGCAGGGAAGCGAATATCCTGCTCACCAACCCCGAAATGCTCGGCGGTTCTTTTTTGCCGAACCACAGCCGTTACGGCTTTGATTTTATCTTTTCCAACCTGAAGTTCGTGGTGATCGACGAGCTTCACACCTGCCGCGGCGTCTTCGGGTCCCATGTGGCCAACCTGATGAGGCGCCTTTCGCGCGTCCTTAAATACTATGGTTCGAAGCCGGTATTTCTTTGCAGCTCCGCGACTATCGCCAATCCGCTGGAGCTGGCGAAAGAGATCTGCGGGCGGGAGTTTACCCAGATCAAAAAGGACGGGTCGCCGATGGGCGAGCGCACTTATACACTGGTGCAGCCGCCGCGCATTGAAGATGCGGATAAGGGCTACGCCGGCCAGCTGAGCGCGCAGAGCGTGACAGCCCAGCTGCTTCCGGAGCTCATGGAAGAAGGCCATAATTTTATCGCTTTTGCCAGATCCAGGCGGGCGGTGGAGGTGATCCTGAGGGAGACCAGGGACCGGATCAGGGCGCAGGGCTTTCTGGGAACGTCCGATGAAAGCCTGGTCGCCGGCTACCGCGGCGGATATACACCGCGGGAGAGGAAAAAGATCGAGAAGGACATGACGTCCGGAAAACTAAAAGGGCTGATCGCCACCAACGCGCTTGAGCTGGGAATCGATATCGGCCGGGTGGACTGCGCGGTCCTGACCGGTTATCCCGGAACAAGGGCTTCTTTCTGGCAGCAGACCGGCCGGGCAGGGCGCAGCAAGGAAAGCTCCGCCAGCTACCTGGTGCTGGAGAGCCTGCCGCAGGACCAGTATATTGCGGTTAATCCGCGCTGGCTGTTTGAGGAGAGCTGCGAGTCGGCGGTGGTGGACAAGAATAACCTGCTGATCGAGCTGTCCCATATCCGGGCGGCGGCCGCCGAACTGGCGCTGTCACTGGATGACCTGGCTCTCTTCCCGGACCTGGGGGAGGCCATCCCGGTCCTGATGAAGATCGGGGAGCTTAGAAGCGAGAACGGGAAATATGCCTGGAACGGAAACGCCTATCCGGCCGGAGATTTCTCGATGAGGACCGCGGATACCAAGCGCTATAAGCTGATGGATCAGGAGCGCCATGAGATGATCACCGAGATGGATGAGCTCCAGGCCTTTCGGGAGATCCACGAAGGCGCGGTCTACATGCACGAGGGCACCCACTACCAGGTGCTCAGGCTCGATCTCGAGAGCCGCACCGCGTGGGCTCAGCGTTTTGAAGGAAACTACTACACCATGCCCGGCGTGGAAACGCAGGTCAATGTCATACGCCTTCGGCAGACGGAAAACTTCGGGATCACGGAGCGCTCCTGGGGCGACGTGAATGTGACGGACACGGTGTTCATGTATAAGAAACTCCAGTTTCACAATCACCAGAACCTTGGCTACGAAAAGCTGGAGACGCCGCTTATCCGGGAATTTGACTCGGAGGCATGCATGGTGACGATTCCGCAGGAGGTGGTCGATGCTTACCGCTCCCTGCTGCAGCCGGATCCATCGGGGTCCCTTACCAGGAACAACCATTTTGACGGGATGTGCCATGCGCTGGCGAACGCCGCGAGAATGGTGACGATGACCGAGCCGGGTGATATCGGGGTGACCATGTCCTCCAACGTGATCGGGGCCGGAGAGCGGCAGGAAAGTCCCGGAGGACAGGTGTACCTGTATATCTATGACTGCTATGCGGGCGGCCTGGGCTATGCCCAGAAAGCTTTTGAGCAGATGGACCTGATCCTGGATACGGCCATCACGCTGACGCAGGGCTGCAGCTGCAAAGACGGCTGCATCGCCTGTGTGGGAGACCACCGTCTTGACAGGCAGGTTGTTTTGTGGGGTCTTAAGTCCCTTCGGGAGAAACTTCCCAGGCCGGCCGGTTACAAATATATCCGGTACGGGGAGAGGCCGGTCATCAAGAAGCAGTTTTCGTTTGCCTCTCTTCCCGATCACTGGGATGAGTTCAGGCAGACCGTCGCATTGACCGGGGATGGGTTCTCATCGTTCCTCGAGACGGTGACGGCGGTCCGGATCAACCGCACGGAGCTGATCCTGATGGTGGACAGCCCCTTTATGGCCGGCTGGGTCTCGCAAAAGGAGAACAGCAGGGCCATCCGGAACATCATAAGTTATTATACGGACGCGCCGTCAAACCTGACGGTCACGGCGCTGGCGGATCCGGAGCTGAAGCAGCAGGCTCTTGACCGTTCGAAAGACCTTAAAGATAAGCTGCAGCGCCGGTATGAGCGCAGTCAGGATCCGCAGGATCCGGAAGAGGAAATGTAAGAAGTTTTACAGGAGGGATTTTTGCATGGGCGGATTTTTCGCAACGGCACTTAAGGAGAACAGCATTTTTGACCTTTATTACGGGACGGACTACCATTCCCATCTGGGGACCCGCAGGGCGGGTCTGGCAGTCTACGGACCGGAAGGGTTCAACCGTGCCATCCATAACATCGAGAACTCCCCGTTCCGGACAAAGTTTGCCGGGGACGTGAACGATATGGAAGGTCATTACGGAATCGGCTGCATCTCCGATTATGACCCGCAGCCCCTGATCATCCGCTCTCACCACGGTACATACGCGATCACGACGGTGGGACGAGTCAACAATACCGAACAGATCCTGAAGGAAGTCTTTGACCAGAACCGCATCCATTTCCTGGAGATGAGCGGCGGTGATATCAATAAGACCGAACTGACGGCAGCCCTGATCAATGAGCAGGATAACCTGGTCGACGGCATCCGGTTCGCCCAGGAGAAGATCGACGGTTCCATGACGATTCTCGTGATGACGCCGAAGGGCATCTACTGCGCGAGAGACCGGCTGGGAAGAACACCGGTGGTGATCGGGTACAAGGAGGGAGAAGGCTACTGTGCTTCCTTCGAATCATTCGCTTACCTGAACCTGGGCTATTCCGATTACAGGGAACTCGGCCCCGGGGAGATCGTGGTCATGACTCCCGAGGGGGTGACGACGCTTGCAAAGCCCGGCACGGATATGAGAATCTGCGCTTTCCTCTGGGTCTACTACGGATATCCGTCCTCGCGCTACGAGGGTATTTCCGTAGAGGAGATGCGCTGTAAGTGCGGCGCGATGCTCGCAAGGCGCGACAAGCTGACTCCGGCACAGATCGACAATGTGGCTGGTGTGCCCGATTCGGGCACGGCTCATGCGATCGGCTATTCCAATGAGTCGGGGATTCCTTTCTCAAGGCCGTTTATCAAGTATACGCCTACCTGGCCCAGGTCCTTCATGCCGACTACGCAGACGAAACGCAACCTGATCGCCAGGATGAAGCTGATTCCCGTCCACGAATTGATCGAAGGACGCTCACTGCTTTTGATCGATGATTCCATCGTGCGCGGCACCCAGCTTCGGGAGACGACCGAATTCCTTTACCAGAGCGGGGCGAGACAGGTCCATGTGCGCCCTGCCTGCCCGCCGCTCCTGTATGGATGCAAGTATGTGAATTTCTCCCGGTCCACCTCGGTGATGGAGCTGATCACCAGGCAGGTCATCCGGGATATAGAAGGAACCGATGAGGGGGATTTCCTTAAGGAGTACGCGGATCCGGACAGCCCGCGCTACCTGGAGATGACCCGGGAGATCGGAAAAAGACTCGGCTTTACCTCACTCTCGTTCAACCGGCTCGATGATATGATCGAAGCGCTGGGGCTTCCCAGGGACAAAGTGTGCACTTACTGCTGGGACGGGAGAGAGTAGAATGCAGCTGAATGAGGCACAGGAGGCGGCTGTTCTCGATGAGAGCCGCGCGTGCCTGGTGCGGGCCAACGTGGGCAGCGGCAAGACGACGGTGCTGATCGAAAAGATCCGCCATCTGCATGAGAACAGGGGAGTTCCCTATCAGAAGATGGCGGTCATGACCTTTACGAGGAAGGCAGCGGGGGAGATCATTGAAAGACTCGGAGATATTCCGGAAGCCGACCATGAGACACTTTATTTCGGAACCTTCCATGCCGCCGCATCGAAGCTCCTTCGCACGGCGCTTCCCGAAGAGCCGCCGTATCCCGAGGGGATCGGCGCTTCGTTCACGCTGATCTCACCTGAGGAAGAACTGGAACTGGCCAGGGTGCTGATCCGGAAATACGGCCTGAAGATCCGCTATCCGAATCGGCTTGCGAAAAGACTGGAGCAGGATCCTGAAGAAAACGAAAAAGATGAGATGCCCCGGCTGCGCGTGCTGCTTGCGGAGGAAAAACGAAAGAGCAACCGGGCGGATTATGCCGATCTGATCACCACAGCCGCCGGGCTGTGGCGTGAGGGAAAGGGGCCTTCTTTTGATTGGGTGATCATCGACGAGGTCCAGGACTGCGACGGGAAGCAGCTGGAGATGATCGATGCGCTGATAAAAAGTTCCCCGGATACCAGGCTGTTCGCGGTGGGCGATCCCGGACAGATGATCTACGGCTGGCGGAGCAAAGTGACCGGAATCTTCCGGGAACTCGAGCGCCGGTACGATGCCCGCGTTCTGGACCTGCCGCAGAATTACCGTTCAGGGGTTGAAATACTCAAAGCCGCCAAATGGTTCCGGCAGGGAGGAACACCGCTCAAAGCGGCCAGGACGGATCATTCACAGATCACCGTGCGTTCGCACGCGGACCCGTTCTCAGAGGCGGAATACCTGGTTACAAAGATACAAAAGCTGCATGAAGAGGGGACGCCCTACGGGGAGATCTGTATCCTCTACCGGCTCAGGGAACAGGCAAAAGTACCGGAGGAGACGTTTACCCGCGCCGGAATTCCCGTGGTCGTCCACCGCGGCGCCGGCCGCACACAGAATCCGGCGCAGATCTGGTTTTGGCGCGTAGTACGAGCCTGCACGGACCGCGAAGATGAGATCTCTCTGGCTCTTGCATTGGAGGATCCCTATTATACCGGAAAATACCGGGATGAACTGGAGGAGAAGATCCGCGCCGCCAGGCAGGAAATTCCCTCGGATGCTCAGCCGCGGCAGATCTTTGATCTGATCGGCCCGGAAAGATACCTTCATCCGACAAGTGTCCGCTTCAGGGAAGACCTGGAGGCGGTCCGCCTGGCCGCAGAAACGGCCGGCCCGGAACAGGACGAAGAGGAGACGGATGTTCCGGACGTGGACGGAGTTCGGCTGATGACGCTCCATGCTTCCAAGGGATTGGAATTTGACCATGTGTTCATCATCGGTGTCAACGACGGCCTGCTTCCGCTTGCGGGAACGGGCGATGATGAAGAAAAACGTCTGTTTTATGTGGGAATGACCCGGGCGAGGAATTCGCTTGAGATGTCGTTTTACCTGAATCCGGGCATGCCGAGGGTGATCCCGGGGGAGGGACGCTACCTTAAGATGATCCCGCCTGAGCTTACAATTCGGGATGTACCGGCCGGACCGGCGGTCTCCATGAAGGACCTTCGGCTGATGGTGCTTGAAGAGAAAAAGCGCGCCGCAGCCGGGGAAATATCTGAGAAAGCAGACGCTGCCGCGCGCAAAGAGACGGCGCCGGCTGAGAGGGAAGAGCAGAGCAGGCGCAGGGTCTTACATGAAAGATACGGGAGCGGAACAGTCGTTTTTGAGGACGAATCCGTGATCAGGGTCCTCTTTGACGGCTATGGAGAGAAGGAATTTATCAGGGCTTTTGCCGCGCTGTCGGACGAGAAATAAACTGCGCGGGGATATTTTTACGGAGGCTTGTTATGATACAGGATATCGCACCCAGGAAACTGTATAATGAATTTGTTCCCGGAATGAGAGCGCTTCCGGACGATACGGTCATCCATTTCCGGGGAAAGGAGATGCTGGTCGGCGCCGGAACGGAACTGATCTGCCTGCCGGCCGTAAAAGACCTGGTGCTGACAGATGAGGAGAGAGCCGATCTGCGATATCTGTTCCGGATCGATGATGAAAACTTTTTTGCACTGACTGATGCGGAAGCAAAGCTGAAGGAACCGGAGCGCTTTGAATACCTGCCGCTTGCAAGGATCAGGGAGGAGAAGACCGGTCCGGACTACCTGATGCTGGCCGCTTATACAGGCTGTCACCTCTGCGGCTGGTACCGGGACAACCGGTTCTGCGGAAGCTGCGGATCGCCGACGCATACGGCACCGGATGAACGCGCACTCGACTGCCCGAAGTGCCGGCGCAGGATATATCCGAGGATCGTACCGGCGGTGATCGTGGGAGTCACCAGCGGCGACAGGCTCCTTGTCACCCGCTATGCGAACCGTCCGTTTACCCAGAATGCACTGGTAGCCGGGTTTACCGAGATAGGAGAAACACTCGAGGAGACCGTGGCCAGGGAAGTGATGGAGGAAGTGGGGCTGAAAGTCAAGAACATCCGCTATTACAAGTCCCAGCCCTGGGGCGTGGTGGACGATATCCTGATGGGCTTTTACTGCGATGTGGACGGGCCCGATGAGATCGTCCTTGATAAGAACGAACTCAAGCAGGCAGTCTGGACGGAGCGCGCCGATATCATCGGTCAGAGCACCCAGCTGTCGCTGACCAATGAGATGATGCTGATGTTCCGCGACGGAAAGGAGCCGAAATGGCATTAAACGATGAAGTCAGGGAGCAGAGGAAACTCCTGAAGGGAAAAGGGCCGGCCGCCTATTTCCAGTATTTCTGGGATTATTACCGCTGGCCGACCATAGGTGTGATCGGGGGCATCCTGCTCGTGGGCTCTTTGATATTCAACTTTGTCACGAGTAAACCGGATGCCGTGCACGCGGTCCTTCTCAACTGTGAATCCCCCGACCTGGAAGCCGGAATGCAGATCGAGAGTGAATTTGCCGAAGCGGCTTCGATCGATACGAGAAAAGAAACGGTATCCATTGAGACAGGCTACAATATGACCACGGGAACGATGCTGGGCCAGTACGACATGGCGACCCAGGTCAAGATGATGGCCCTGACCGGTTCGGGAGACCTTGATCTTCTGGTGGCGGATGCCTATCATTTTGATGAGTATCTGAGCGGCGGCGCCTTGTTTGACCTGAGGGAAGTCTTAAGCGAAGAGGAAGTGGAACGGCTGGATAAGGAAGGGCTCATCTGGTACTACGACGCTTCGCTGATCCACGTCGAAGGGGAGACGATGCCGTCGTATGAATTTGTTTCGGCGGAGGAAGGGAAGGCCTTTGAAGATCCCGCGGCCTTTACGCTGCCCGATCCGGGCCTGATGGAGAAACCTGTTCCGGCCGGAATCATCCTGACGGGGAGGCCTGTTTTTGACCGCTGGCAGATGTACACCGATACGGTCACGGCGGCGGGATTCCCTACCGGAAGCAAACGGCTTGAAAATGCCCGCAAGCTCCTGGATTTCCTGATGAGTGATGTCAGCGGGACACAGGCAGAGACGCAGTGACGGCATCTCCGGTCAGTGCGGATCCGGTCACGATCCGGTAAGGCCCGTCTTTCAGGGCACGAATAAACGCATCGGCTGCATTGGCGGCGCCGTGAAGATCGGCCTGGTTCAGGAAGATCGTTCCGGCGCCGGTTTTTTCGGCTTCGAACACGGCAGCGGCCATGGCCGGCGTGACCGGCAGCGAGGCAGCTTCGTTTTCAGAGATTCGGGCATCAAAAAAACCACCGCATTGTAAAAGCCGGCGGATAAACAGCTCGCTGCGGTGTACGGATTCTCCGATGGGACGGCCAAAGCCGCCCAGGCCGAAAACGCAGATGACGCCTGCGGCGTCTTCGGGAATAACAGGCTCATGGGAAGCATGAGCTTTTAAGGGATGACGGGCGGCGCCGTCCGCTTCCACCAGGATATGATCCGCCATGGATGCCAGCTGCCGGAAGGAGAGGGCAGGCGCAGTGAGGTTGCCGTCAGCGG
>JBGUOI010000213.1:0-2494 GCA_045118075.1 Porcincola sp.
TTCTTTTGAACAATTGATGCCATATATCCTGCACCTTATGATTCCGCAAAGAGTTTCTGCTGCTTAAGCCACCACGAAATATTTTCTCTGCGGATTATGTAGCTGGCGCCGTACTTCTTTGCCGCGAGCTTCCCTTCCCGGATCAGCCGCCGGACCTCATCGGGCGTAAGATCCATAAGAACTGCCGTTTCCCGGACGTTATAGCTGGGCTTGTCCGGATCGACCTCAAGACGCGGAGCTTCCTTTTTCTTTTCTGCCATCCGAATCTCTTCCAGTTCTTCCGGCGTCCGATCCGACAGCTTCCGGTATTTTGACTGCCCTGCATACCACCGCTCGAAGCTCTCACGTGTGATCCTTTTCTTATCCGCAATGATCACAAAGTCAAACGCATCCCGATTCTCCTTCCTTTCAAGGATGTTGTAGACTTCATCCCTCTCGATATAGAGCTCCTTTGCCATTTCCGGCATCGTCAGGGTCTCTGCCTCAAGCGCAGCATCCTTCTCACGGTCTTCCTGTGTCCGGTGCTTGTTCTGGGATGCATACCATTTTTCAAAATCCGATTTTCGGATCCGCGTCCACGTCTCAGCCTTGAAAGTCGGGATCTGATCCCTCCTGATCAGGTAATACACGGACGTGTTGTCAAGGGAAAGCATATCTGCGATCTCCTGCACGGAATAGGAATTTGCCCTCAGTTCTTCTCCGGGCGGCGGTCCGTTCACCTTTTTGCGCTTGGTCTGGTTGGCATACCATTTCTCAAAGCTTTCAATCACGACCCTCATCTTTCCATTCACCATGATCGTCTCGAAGCAGTTCTTATGTACCAGCCAGTAGGGTTCCGTCTTCCCGAGGCCCAGCATTTTCCCCATCTCTGCGACAGACATTGTGGTTTTCTTTTCATCCGGCATTTTCAGTTCCTCCTCTCAAAGATATATCCAGGCCGCACGGCCTGGATATAACCTATCAACCCTTCTTCGGAATTGTTAGGATGTCGATTCCGCTGTTTTGCCGAAACGAGATCCTTGACAGATTTCAGGCAGTATGATTCAGCCATTCATCAAAACTTTTCCTCGAGATCCGGTAACCGGAACGGCCGACCCTGATCCATCGGAATTCCTTTTTCTTCAGAAGGTTGTAAACGCTTCTCTTGCTGATCATCAGGATAGCCTCCAGATCCTCCACTGTATAACAACGGTTTTCCGGAACGGTACCCGCCTCATCCGCATTTACTTCAAAATCTGCATTATCCTGTTTTTCCATCTCTTTCTCATCTATTCTCATCTCGTTCATTTGTCGTCCTCCTCATCGGTATTTATGTCTTTACGGCGCTTCGACCGTCTCCGGGATATACATTCCCAGGCTGATCTTCAAGTAATCATCGATCTCGCTGAGCTGTTCCTTCGTCAGCTTTCCGAGATAGCCTTTGATCCGGCTCTTGTCGATCGTCTTGATCTGTTCAAACTCGACCATCGAGGGAGCCGCAAGCGCACGGTTGTTTTTAATCAGATAATGGGTCGGCTGGTTCAGCTTCTTGATCTGCGTCGTCATCGGCGCCACGATCAGGGTGGGGCAGTAGAAGTTCCCGTCATTATTCTGCAGGACCAGTACCGGCCGCGTGCCTCCCTGCTCCGATCCGGTAAATGGATTCAGGTTTGCCAGGTAAATATCGCCTCTCCGGAAGAACCATCCGGGTCTTAATTCTCTTGTTCTCATGGGCTGTTCCTCCGATCAGTATTTCTGTGGAAGCGCGTTTTTCCGGCTGCTTCCGTTGTACATGAGCCATACCTGGTTCAGATATTTCTTGTAACCGGCCAGGTTCAGGCCGCTTGCTTTGCCTTCCCTGTAAATGTGAAGCGGATCGTATCGCTTCAGTCGGCTTATCAGCCGCTTCGGGTCATATTCATCATGGTAAAGATCCACGAAAGCGGATATCCCTTGCACGTTCTCTCTTCGGAATGAATCCGGCGCTCCGTTCCAGGCATCCAGGATGACCTGCAGCATCTCCATGTAGCGTTCCGCGCCGAGCTTCTGAAAAGCAGTGTAAGCAGTGCTGATACAGGGAAGCCGTTTCTTGCCTTTGTCCTGCCCGTAATCCAGACGGAGACCGACGGCCTCGGTCGCATCTTTGAACTGGATCGCTTCCGGATCACCTCCAAAGATTCTGGCCCGGATCTTCACGCCGGCGGATAGTTTTGCGGAAGCGCCGGTCTGCTGTGCGAAGAGAAGCGCTTCATCCTTATCCGACATTCCGAAATACACTTTGCAGCGTACTTTAAGGTCCTGGTTGTCATTGCGGAGCTTTCTGGCAGCGATGGTGTGCTGGCCGTCAAACACGTAATAGTGGCCGTCCCGATAGCTGACCTTCGGCTCATTGGCAATGCGTTCATCAAATGCCTTAACGATGCGCCGTACCCTGTCCGGGCTCAATTCTCTCTGGTAGGTTTCCCGCGGGATCTCCAGCTGCGCCGTATTCAGGTCCATGACCTTATAAGTAAAT
>JBGUOI010000214.1:0-3851 GCA_045118075.1 Porcincola sp.
AGCTGCTTCTTTCGCAGATCCTGACTGTCAGGATTTCACTGCGAAACTGTGATATCCCCCTCCGGCCGCCGCTTCCCACGTTCTGACAGACAGTCTGTGGGAGACCGGAGGAAAGAGACAGATCCCGGAGACAGATTTACAGGAGGCTTCCATGCTGCTGACAGAAGAACACAGGATCAAAAAGGATGGCCATAAAGCCCTGTTCCGGGAGCTGGGTGATTTCTGCTTCCGGGCAAAGAACCTCCATAACGCAGTGAATTATCTGATCAAACAATGCGACCGTATCCATCGGAAGATTTCTTCAGGAGAAACTCTGGAAGCCTGGGAGAAAGAGATGACAGACCAGGTCAACGAAGGGATCCGCCGCTACAACACAGGGCGGGCAGATAACAGGAAGAGACCGTATGTGAATGCGGACAACGGCTTTATTGCGGATGCATATTTTCTGTCCTGGTATCTGAAAGCGTCCGCGGAATATAAGGCGATGCCTTATGCAACCTGCAGCCAGATCTGTATTCAGGAGCTGTGCCGGTCCTGGAAGGCTTATTATAAGGCGCTGCCGGTGTATCTGAAGCATCCGGAACGCTTCACCGGACGCCCGCAAAAGCCCGGATATCTGGATTCAAAAGAAGGACGGGATTGGCTTGTCATCACCAGCCAGAACTTTACCCGTGAAGAGGATGGCTTTATCCGGATGCCGGGTTTCCTGAAAGGGATCCGTATAAAAGCAAGGCATTCTCAGATCCGGCAGATCCGGATCAAAACAGAAAGGACCTGTATCCGTATTCTGCTGGTGTATGAGAAGAAGGAGGAATGTCCGGCAAAACCAGCGGGAAATGGGAAGGTGATGGGGATCGACCTGGGCGTGAACAACCTGATCACCGCGGTATGGACATCAGAGGAATCTCCTGTCATCATCAGCGGAAGGCCATTGAAATCGATCAACCAGTTTTACAACCGGAAAAAGGCGGCTCTTCAGGCAGCAGCCCAAAAGGGTAACGGACGGAAAATGACCCGGCGCCTGGACCGTCTGACACGAAAGCGGAACAGCAAAGTGAAAGACACGCTTCATAAAGCCAGCAGAAAGGTCGTGGATCTGGCGGAAGAAACCGGTGCAGGCGTCATTATCATCGGGAATAATAAAGGGTGGAAGCAAAACGTAAATCTGGGAAACAGAACAAACCAGAACTTCGTATCAATCCCCCATCTGACCCTGATCTGGATGATCCGGTATAAGGCGGCGCTGAAGGGGATCGAAGTCCGTATTGTGGAAGAGGCGTATACCAGCGGAACCAGCTATCTGGACGGAGAAATGCCGACAGCGCCTTTTTATAACAGGTCGAGGCGTATCTACCGAGGCCTGTTCCGGAGCAATGCCGGGATCTGCATCAATGCGGATGTAAATGCAGCATATCAGATCTTGAAAGCCGGCGGGATCAAGGACTTGAAAATAAAGCAGACGGAGCCGGTAAGAAAAATAAAAGCAGCCTGAGTCACATCAGGTAGAGGCATCAGGCTGGTGCCAGTAAAGGACCCGTGGGCTTAAAAACTCATGGACGATTTATAAATATCAACTATATGTTGATAAACAGCCATTGCATTTTATGAACACGAAAAACCATACTGTTCACGTATTTGCCATTTGATTAGCAAGGTTGTTTATACTATAATGAGATAAGAGTAATTGCGTCCTCGGGTTAATGATGATTAATCGCGGGGTTGTTGGTGTTTTGAGAGAAACGGCATGAAGATACGGGCAAGGATAAGTGCAAAACTGAAGGATCAGTCCGGAGCGTCCATCACCTACGCGCTCCTGCTGTTCCTTGTGTGCGCGGTGGTGAGTTCTGTCGTGCTTGCGGCCGGAACAGCGGCGTCTGGCAGGATGAGCAAGGCAGTGGAGACGGATCAGAGATACTACAGCGTTGCCAGTACAGCGGAATTGCTTCTGGATCTTTATGACGGGGCCAAGATCGTCACACAGACAACACAGACAACACAGGAAGGAGAGAGCGGATCTGATGTGGTAGGCGGATATCCGAAATACTTCAAAGATTCCACAGAATTAGAATCAGAGGCAGCCGCTAATTATAATCTGCTTTCCACGGTTTCCGGATTGTATACAGGAACCTCGATGAAAACCCTTCCGACGGATGCAATGCCAGTTACAGTCGATTCAACACAATATGCGGCCATTCAGGCCAGAAGTACTGCGGATGGAGGGATCACTTTTGCTGTTTCGAGTTATAAGAAGACTTCATCCGGAGCGGAAAGCGCAGACAAATATACGTTGTATCTTGTTTTTGGCGCAAGTGTGAATCAGATCACGGATACCAAGACAACAGATGGCTACAACGATTCCGGCGAGATGGAGACAAAGACAAAGCTGACAGTCACGACTGAGATCACATGGAGCCTTACCAGCATGAGTACGACCCCTCCGGAAGGATGGACATGAATATGAAGAAGCAGTTGTTAAATAAACTTAATAGTAATTCAGGTGAGTCAATCGCGGAAACTTTGGTGGCTGTACTGATCGCTGCTCTGGCACTGCTGATGCTTGCGGGTACGATTAATACTGCGTCACGCCTGATTACGACAAGCAAAACGAAGCTGGATGCCTATTATAAAGAAAACAACGCACTATCGGAACACAGTGATTCAAGTTTAATTGGAGGGAACCATACTGTTACTGTCTCTTCAGGCGGTACAGGCTTGATATCATGTTCCGTGAATCTTTATCAGAATGATTCGCTTGGAAAAGAGGCTATCGTGGCGTTTAGCCGAAAAGGGCCATAAAGTCAACAATATTGGCGAACTTCGGGCATTCCGTGGATGTCTGTCTGGCACTGACTGCAGCGCAGTACAGAAACAGGTCTCATTAAAGGTAGTAAGTCGGAGAGAAAGCGGATGAAAGCGTTAGAAAAGCTGAAAAGCAGAGGAGGCTTCTCACTCGGAGAATTGCTTGTGGCAACCTTGATACTGCTCATGGTATCCTCTGTTGTCGCAGGCGGAATCCCTGTAGCCAGAGATGCATACAATAAGGTGACGATCGGGGCAAACTCCCAGGTGCTTCTTTCTACGACGATCTCCGCCCTGCGGAATGAGTTGGGAACTGCGACTGTGATTGAGCCGCCGAAGAACAATACGATAACTTATATCAATGGCAGAACCGGCTTGAAAACCGAATTATATACTTCAGGAACGCAAGGAATCAAGATTAAGGAATATTATCGCTCCGGAGGTGAAGCTTCGGACAGAACTCTTGTCCCCGAGGCTGCCGCGACAGAGGATCTTTATGCAACATTTGGGAGCGGCAGCACCTTCAAGAACGGGGTATTAACCATAAAGAATCTCGAGGTAAAGAGATCTTCAGACGCAGCCACGGATGCAGGCCGTGCCGAACTGTCAGAGTTAAAGATCCGTGTGATTCGGGCTTCCTGAACGGAGGAATCTTTCGGCAGTCAGGTGTGTGAACGATTGATAGAAAACCTGATCTGCGGCTTGTAAGGTGCATGAACAACCGATAGAATACCTGATCTGCGGGCATTAAGGTATGTGGATAATCGATACGATATAAGGGTTAATCGGAATATGCGGAGAAAGCGCAATAACAAAGGTTTTACACTGGTTGAGATCATGATGGCGGTTGCGATCATAGCCATTCTTGCTGCCGTCAGTTTTGTTGGCGTCGTCGGATATCTGCGCTCTATGGCGCAGCTGGAGAGAGACGCCATCGCGAAAGAGATCTTTATTTCCGCTCAGAACCATCTGACAATGGCAGAAGGACAGGGATATCTGGGAAAATCAGAAACTCTATATGGAACGGAGGAACCTGTCAAAAAGGAAGGGGC
>JBGUOI010000215.1:0-30692 GCA_045118075.1 Porcincola sp.
GCCCTCCGCGGCAACAAGATCACATATGGTGAGTACGGCCTCGTGGCAACCGAGCCCTGCTGGATCAAATCCAACCAGATCGAGGCCGCCCGTGTCGCCATGACGCGTTACATCAAGCGTGGCGGTACCGTATGGATCAAGATCTTCCCGGACAAACCCGTTACAGCGAAGCCTGCTGAGACCCGTATGGGTTCCGGTAAGGGTACTCTGGAATACTGGGTTGCAGTCGTTAAGCCGGGCCGTGTTCTCTTTGAGATCGCCGGTGTACCGGAGGAAACAGCTCGTGAGGCTCTGCGTCTTGCTATGCATAAACTGCCCTGCAAGTGCAAAATCGTTTCTCGTGCAGACTTAGAAGGCGGTGATAACAGTGAAGAGTAAGAATTACGTACAGAATCTGAATGAAAAAACTGCTGCAGAACTGCAGGAAGAACTGACAGCTGCTAAAAAGGAACTTTTCAACCTGAGATTCCAGAACGCAACGAACCAGCTTGACAACACCGGACGGATCAAGGAAGTCCGCAGGAATATCGCCAGGATCCAGACCGTTATCACTCAGAAAGCTGCCAACTGAGCCGCCAGCGGCTTATGCGCGAAGAAAGGAGAATTTCAGTGGAAAGAAATCTTAGAAAGACCCGTACCGGTAAGGTCGTCAGCAATAAAATGGACAAGACCGTTGTCGTGGCGGTTGAGGACCATGTGAAGCATCCTCTTTATAAAAAGATCGTGAAGAGAACATACCGGCTGAAAGCACACGATGAAAACAATGAATGCAATATCGGTGATACCATCCGCGTGATGGAGACAAGGCCGCTTTCCAGAGACAAACGCTGGAGACTGGTCGAGATCGTCGAGAGAGCGAAATAATCAGGAGGTAAGAAGCATGGTACAGCAGGAAACCAGATTAAAGGTCGCCGACAATACCGGTGCGAAGGAACTGCTTTGCATTCGTGTCCTGGGCGGCTCCACAAGAAGATATGCAGGGATCGGCGATATCATCGTTGCTTCCGTTAAAGACGCAACACCCGGCGGTGTTGTCAAAAAAGGCGAGGTCGTTAAGGCCGTAGTCGTACGCACCAAGAAGGATATCCGCCGTAATGACGGTTCCTATATCCGTTTCGATGAAAATGCGGCTGTCATCATCAAGGATGACAACAACCCGCGTGGAACCCGTATCTTCGGGCCGGTAGCGAGAGAACTGCGTGAGAAACGCTTCATGAAGATCGTCTCCCTGGCTCCGGAAGTATTATAAGGAGGAACCTTTCACTATGATGAAGATCAAGACGGGCGATACCGTTAAGGTGATCGCCGGAAAAGATAAAGACAAGGAAGGCAAAGTCCTGGCGGTCAAAGACGGCAAGGTTCTGGTAGAAGGCATCAACATGGTGACCAAACATACCAAACCGTCTGCAGCAAACCAGCAGGGCGGCATCGTGAATAAAGAGTCCTATATCGACATTTCCAATGTTATGTATGTTCATAACGGGAAAACTACCCGGATCGGCTTCAAAATGGATGGAGACAAGAAGGTCCGTGTGGCCAAGGCCACAGGCGATACAATCGACTGATTGAGAAGGAGGTCGAATAAAGGTGAGTAGATTAAAAGAGACATATCTGAACGAGATCGTGGATGCCATGATGAAGAAGTTCGGTTATAAGAACATCATGGAAGTCCCGAAGCTGGATAAGGTCGTTGTCAATATGGGCGTCGGTGAAGCGAAGGACAATGCCAAGCTCCTTGAGTCCGCTGTCAAGGATATGGAGATCATCACCGGCCAGAAGGCAGTGATCACCAAAGCGAAGAAATCTGTCGCTAACTTCAAGATCCGTGAAGGCATGAGCATCGGCTGCAAGACAACGCTCCGCGGTGAGAAGATGTATGAGTTTGTTGACCGCCTGATCAACCTGGCACTTCCGCGTGTCCGTGACTTCCGCGGTGTCAACCCCAACGCTTTTGACGGAAGAGGCAACTATGCTCTCGGCATCAAAGAGCAGCTGATCTTCCCGGAGATCGAATATGACAAGGTCGACAAGGTTAGAGGTATGGATGTGATCTTTGTGACCACAGCCAAGACGGACGAAGAGGCTCGTGAACTGCTCAGGCTGTTCAACATGCCGTTCGCGAGATAAAGGGAGGATATTTTCATGGCAAAGACAGCAATGAAACTCAAACAGCAGCGCAAACCGAAGTTCTCTACGAGAGCGTACACCCGCTGCAATATCTGCGGACGTCCCCATTCCGTGCTCAGAAAGTACGGCATCTGCAGAATCTGCTTCCGTGAGCTGGCCTACAAGGGCGAGATCCCGGGTGTTAAGAAAGCAAGCTGGTAATTGAGCAGTGTTCCGGCAAAGACCCGGAAAGACTCATAAATAAAAAAGTACATGTCAAGTCTATGGAGGAAACTAACATGACAACTAATGATCCCATTGCGGATATGCTCACACGCATCCGAAACGCCAATACGGCGAAACATGATACCGTTGATGTTCCCTGCTCCAAAATGAAGCTGGCGATCGCCAACATCCTGCTGGATGAGGGTTACATTGAGAAGTACGACCTGATCGACGAAGGAAACTTCAAGACCATCCGGATCACCTTAAAGTACGGTAAAGACAAGAATGAAAAGATCATCACCGGCCTGAAGAGAATCTCCAAACCCGGTCTGCGTGTCTATGCAGGTAAGGATGATATGCCCAGAGTCCTGGGCGGCCTCGGCATCGCCATCGTATCCACCAACCAGGGTGTGATCACCGATAAGCAGGCCAGGAAGCTTCATGTAGGCGGAGAAGTACTCGCGTTCATCTGGTAATTAAGCACAAAGCTGCTTTGAACATAGAGTTACTGAAAACAGAGGAGCCGCAGAGGTTCTTCCGAAAATCTAAGTAAGGAGGAAATTGGCATGTCACGTATCGGAAAAATGCCAGTTGTGGTACCCGCCGGTGTTACGGTGGAGATCACGGAAGGTAACCATGTTACCGTTAAAGGACCCAAAGGAGAGCTTTCCAGAAGCCTTGCTCCCGAGATGGAGATCAAGCAGGAAGGTGAACATATCGTTGTGACCAGACCCAACGACCTGAAGAGAATGAAATCCCTTCACGGCCTGACCAGGACCCTGATCAACAACATGGTAGTCGGTGTTACTTCCGGCTACAGCAAGACGCTTGAGATCAACGGCGTCGGCTACAGAGCCACAAAGGCAGGAAAAGTTCTGAACCTTGCCCTTGGTTATTCACATCCTATCGAGATGACAGATCCCGAAGGAATTGAGACCACAGTAGACGGAAACAAGATCATCATCTCCGGAATCAATAAGGAAAAAGTCGGCCAGTACGCAGCGGAGATCAGAGAGAAGAGACCGCCAGAGCCTTATAAGGGCAAAGGCATCAAGTACTCTGACGAAGTGATCAGGCGCAAGGTCGGTAAGACCGGTAAGAAATAAGTAAGGAGAGTGTGAAAATGGTAAGCAAGGAATCCAGAACGGAAGTTCGTTTACAAAAGCACAGAAGAATGCGCAATAAGATCAGCGGAACGACAGAAAGACCCCGTCTTTGCGTATTCAGAAGCAATAATCATATGTACGCTCAGGTGATTGACGATACGGTCGGAAAGACACTGGTTTCAGCTTCCACACTTCAGAAAGAAGTCAAAGCTGACCTGGAAAAGACCAACAACGTCGAGGCAGCTTCAAAGCTTGGCACCGTGATCGCTCAGAGAGCATTGGAAAAGGGCATCAACACGGTCGTTTTCGACCGCGGGGGCTTTATCTACCAGGGTAAAGTGAAAGCTTTGGCTGAGGCGGCAAGAGAAGCCGGCCTTGTATTCTAAGGAAGGGTGGAATAAGACATATGAGACATGAAATAATTGATCCCGATCAGTTTGAATTAAACGATAAAGTCGTTTCCATCAAGAGAGTAACCAAGGTCGTCAAGGGCGGCCGCAACATGCGGTTCACGGCACTTGTCGTCGTAGGTGACGGAAACGGCCATGTCGGCGCAGGCCTCGGAAAAGCCACTGAAATTCCCGAAGCGATCCGCAAGGGCAGAGAAGATGCCAAGAAGAAACTGATCAATGTAGCTATGAATGAAGTCGCAAGTGTTCCTCATGATTTCATCGGAAAGTTCGGCGGCGCTTCCGTGCTCCTGAAGAAGGCTCCGGAAGGTACCGGCATCATCGCCGGCGGTCCGGCACGTACCGTGCTTGAGCTTGCAGGCATCCGCAACATCCGTACAAAATCACTCGGCTCCAACAACAAGCAGAACGTCGTGCTCGCTACCATGGAAGCCCTCGCTCAGCTCAAGAGCCCTGAGGCTGTGGCACT
Organism: Porcincola sp.; assembly: GCA_045118075.1. GTDB lineage: Bacteria > Bacillota > Clostridia > Lachnospirales > Lachnospiraceae > Merdiplasma. Next base: position 4,317 of record JBGUOI010000215.1, read on the forward strand.
CGCCCGCGGCAAATCCGTTGACGAAATTCTCGGCTAAGGAGGAATAAGACAATGGCAGACAAAATCAAAGTGACACTGGTCAAATCGCCGATCGGTGCTGTTCCCAAGCAGCGCGCAACCGTAGAAGCACTTGGCCTTCGCAAGTTGAATAAAACAGTAGTACTTCCGGACAATGAGGCAGTTCGCGGAATGATCTTCCATGTTCGCCACCTCGTTAAAGTGGAAGAGGCATAAGAAATAACCTAAGGAGGTGTCATCATGGATTTAGCGAATTTAAGCCCCGCTGAAGGCTCCAAGCAGAGCAACAACTTCAGAAGAGGACGTGGCCATGGCTCAGGCAACGGCAAGACCGCAGGCAAGGGTCATAAAGGTCAGAAGGCTCGTTCCGGCGCTCCGAGGATCGGATTTGAAGGCGGCCAGATGCCCCTTTACAGAAGACTTCCCAAGAGAGGCTTCAAAAACAGGAACAGACTTAACATCGGGATCGTTAACCTGAGCGCCCTGGAAGCATTTGAGGATGGCAGCGATGTGACTGTACAGGCTCTTATCGAGAAAGGGCTTGTCAGCAAAGGAATGGACGGCGTCAAAGTTCTCGGTAACGGAGACCTGACCAAGAAACTCAATGTCAGCGTAAATGCCTACAGCGCCGGTGCAAAAGCCAGAATCGAGGAGCTGGGTGGAAAAGCAGAGGTGATCTGATGTTAAAGACGCTTCGTGATGCATTTAAAATCAAGGACCTGAGAAAGAAACTCCTTTATACGTTTATGATGATGGTAGTTGTGCGTCTCGGCTCACAGCTGCCGGTACCCGGAGCGGACAGGAATTATTTCGCCAACTGGTTTGCATCCCAGCAGTCAAACGGCGCATTCAATTTCTTCTCAGCATTTACGGGCGGCTCTTTTGAGAAGATGTCGATCTTCGCACTGAGCATCACTCCGTACATTACATCCTCCATTATCATGGAGCTTCTCTCAATCGCGATTCCCGCACTCGAAGAGATGCACCGTGACGGTGAGGACGGCAGAAAGAAGATCCGTACGATCACCAGATACCTGACCGTCGGCCTGGCTCTGTTTGAGAGTACAGCCATGGCGATCGGTTTCGGCCGCAGCGGTCTTCTGGAACATTTCAATTTCCTGAGTGTGATCACAGTTATTACAGCCCTGACAGCAGGAAGTGCCTTCCTGATGTGGGTCGGTGAACAGATTACGGAGAAGGGTGTCGGAAACGGTATCTCGATCGTGCTGTTGATCAACATCATTTCGCGTGTCCCGCAGGATATCGCGACACTGATCAATCAGTTCGTAAAAGGAAAAACGATCGCACGCGGAGCACTTGCTTTCGTGATCATTATTGCGGTTATCGTCCTGACGATCATCCTGGTCATCATCCTCAATGATGCCATCCGCCGTATCCCGGTACAGTATGCGAAGAAGATGCAGGGCAGAAGAATGGTCGGCGGCCAGTCCTCCAACATTCCGCTGAAAGTAAATACTTCCGGTGTTATCCCGGTCATCTTTGCTTCATCACTGATGTCGATCCCGCAGATCCTTATTTCTTTTATCGGGAAAGCTCCCGGAGGAATCGCGGGCAAGATTCTCGGCATGCTCAACCAGAATAACTGGTTTGATTTCAGGAATCCGCTGAACTCGATCGGCCTTCTGCTTTACATTGCGCTGATCATTTTCTTCGCTTACTTCTATACCTCCATTACGTTCAATCCGATCGAAGTGGCGGACAATATGAAGAAGCAGGGCGGCTTTATTCCCGGTATCCGTCCGGGCAAGCCCACCTCGGATTACTTAAGCACTGTGCTTGGCTACATCATTTTCATCGGTGCTATCGGCCTGACGATCGTCGTCGTGATCCCGATCTTCTTTAATGGTGTGTTTAATGCCTCCGTATCTTTCGGCGGCACATCGATCATCATTATCGTCAGCGTCATCCTTGAGACGCTCAAACAGATCGAGTCACAGATGCAGGTCCGTAATTATAAGGGTTTCCTTAACCAGTGATCAGACACATAAGGTGTTGATCTCTACTTTAGGGGACAGACCTACTTATAACAGTATGCAGACTTACTATCCATCGAACGGCGGACAGTTTCTGCATACTGTTTAAGTGCTTTGAAAGGAGTTTAGGTTATGAAGATCATTATGCTGGGCGCGCCGGGCGCGGGCAAAGGCACACAGGCTATCATGATCGGCGATCATTACGGCCTTCCCCATATCTCCACCGGAGATATTTTCCGTGCGAACATCAAAAACGGGACTACTCTCGGACAGAAAGCGAAATCCTACATGGATAAGGGACTTCTGGTCCCGGATGAACTGACCTGTGATCTGGTTGTAGACAGGATCTCACAGGATGACTGCAAAAACGGGTATATCCTTGATGGTTTTCCGAGAACGCTTGCTCAGGCAGATGCACTTGAGAAGACCGGGACGGAAATCGACTATGCGATTGATGTGGAAGTACCCGATGAAGACATCGTAGAGAGGATGAGCGGCAGGAGGGTCTGCCTTACCTGCGGAGCCACCTATCACGTTGCCTTCAACAAACCTGCAAAGGAAAACATCTGTGATCACTGCGGCGATACACTTCATCACCGCGATGACGACAAGCCTGAAACTGTTAACAAACGGCTGAGTGTATATCACGAACAGACACAGCCGCTGATCGAATACTATAAAGGAAAAGGAAAACTCCGGAGAGTGGACGGGACGCTCAGCGTTGATGAAGTATTTGCCCAGATCCGGCAGATCCTTGGTGAATAAAAATGGCTGTTACCATTAAGTCACAGCATGAGATCGAGTTGATGAGAGAATCGTGCGCACTTCTTGAGCAGGTTCATGATGCGCTCGGTGAAATGATCCGACCCGGAATATCGACCTACGAGATCGACCGGGCCGGCGAAGAGATGATCAGGAAGCTCGGCGGGGTTCCTAATTTTCTGAATTATGAAGGGTATCCCGCATCCATCTGTGTTTCCGTAAATGAGGAAGTTGTTCACGGCATCCCGAAAAAGGACCGGATCCTGAAGGAAGGCGATATCGTCAGTCTTGATGCCGGCCTGATCTGGAAAGGCTATCATTCGGACGCTGCCAGGACCTATGCCGTCGGGAAGGTACCCGAGCGGGTGCAGCAGCTGATCGATGTGACAAAAGAATCTTTCTTTGTCGGGATCAAATATGCGAGAGCCGGAAACCACCTTAACGACATCTCGAGAGCTATCGGCGAGTATGCCGAGTCTTTCGGGTTCGGAGTCGTCCGGGATATGGTCGGGCACGGCATCGGTACGAAACTGCATGAAGATCCGCAGATCCCCAATTTTGCCCAGAAGAAAAGAGGAATCAGGCTTTCTCCGGGAATGACCCTGGCTATAGAGCCGATGATCACAATGGGTACCTGGGAGATCGAATGGCTGGATGATGACTGGACGGTCGTCACCGCGGACGGATCCATGGCAGCCCATTATGAGAACACGATCCTGATCACAGAGGGTGATCCGGAGATCCTGACGCTGAAAAGGCATCCTGAGGAGATCAGACGATGACCGGCGACAGCGGAAAGGGCCTTGTCCGGTATCTTGCCAGATCGATGGCAGGTCATGACCGGGGCACGGTGTATGCGGTGGTCGGAGAGGAAGATGACTTCATTTACCTTGCGGACGGCGTTCATCACCTGCTGGCGAAGCCCAAAAAAAAGAACAGGAAACACGTACAGGTAATCAGACACCTGCCGGAGGCAGTCCGAAACGAAGCAGCAGATGCCGCAGAGGACAGCCGGATCATTCGTTTACTGAGAGTATATGCTTTAGAAATGCGAGGGGAGGCCGATGCATGTCAAAATCTGATGTCATAGAAGTGGAAGGCAGAGTGCTTGAAAAACTTCCGAATGCGATGTTTAAGGTTGAGCTGGAGAATAAACATGTTGTCCTGGCTCATATCAGCGGCAAGCTCAGGATGAATTTTATCAGGATCCTGCCCGGTGACAAAGTGACGATTGAACTGTCACCCTATGATCTCTCAAAAGGACGCATCATCTGGAGAGACAAGTAACAGCAGCGATCTGCATAAATCCTGCCGTCCGTGAAAAAGCGCAGAAAAAAGCGCTTGACTGCGGACGGTTTTTTATTGTATAATTTCTGACGTATCTGCCTGGGCAGGATACCGTTTTTTTCATGCCCGGATTTTGGAGTATCCCCGAACATCGGGAATAAGTATTCGGAAAGGAGGATGCCGAAATGAAGGTTCGTTCCTCGGTGAAACCGATCTGTGAGAAGTGCAAGGTCATCAAGAGAAAGGGCAGCATCAGAATTATCTGCGAGAACCCGAAGCACAAACAGAGACAGGGATGATCACCACCAAGTCAGCAGCGGGATACGGAGAGTAATAAATCCGGCCCGGAACAATATACGATGAAATAACAACCATACGATGTTTGGCATTTTAAAGTGACCTGGTTTCAGGCTGCAGGTGCTGGAATTGTTTCAGAATTATTTCGATCGATATTGGCTTTTAATACCGGCACAGGATCGGCAGTACACGTCTGCGCATGAACGCTGACAGCGCAGAAAGCATGCTTTTGCAAGGGCGTAAGGCCCATGGCTTAATGTACCGGAAAGGCTGCTCATGAGCAGCTGGATGTAAACCAATACATCCCAGTTAAGCACAATAAACGGCGGCATAAGCTGCCAGAAGTAAAACGGAGGAAAAATACATGGCTCGTATAGCTGGTGTAGACTTACCAAGAGAAAAACGTGTCGAAATCGGTCTGACTTACATTTACGGTATCGGCAGAACAACTTCCAACAAGATCCTGGAAGCGGCAGGGGTTGACCCGAATACCCGCGTGCGCGATCTGAGCGACGAATCCGTTGATAAGATCCGTGTTTCCATGGATGAACTCGGCGTTATGGTAGAAGGTGATCTCCGCCGTGATATCGCTATGAATATCAAGAGGCTCCAGGAGATCGGCTGCTACAGAGGCATCCGCCACAGAAAAGGCCTGCCCGTACGCGGACAGAACACCAAGAACAACGCCAGAACCCGCAAGGGCCCGAAGAGAACTGTTGCGAACAAGAAGAAATAAGCAGATCACTTAAGAAAGTAGGTTAGTTTAAAATGGCAAAAAAAGTTACGAGAAAAGTGACAAAAAAACGTGTCAAGAAGAACGTTGAACGGGGACAGGCCCATATCCAGGCATCCTTTAACAATACGATCGTTACACTGACGGATGCACAGGGAAATGCTCTTTCATGGGCAAGCGCGGGCGGTCTTGGATTTAAAGGTTCAAGGAAATCTACTCCTTATGCAGCGCAGATGGCTGCGGAAACAGCAACAAAGGCGGCACTCATCCACGGTCTTAAGACGGTTGACGTGTTTGTCAAAGGCCCGGGTTCAGGCAGAGAAGCGGCTATCCGCGCTCTTGCAGCAAACGGCCTTGAAGTCATTAGCATCAAAGACGTGACGCCGGTACCGCATAACGGTTGCCGTCCGCCCAAACGCAGAAGAGTATAATAAGGAGGACATACGGAAATGGCAGTTAACAGAACCCCTGTTCTTAAAAGATGCAGATCCCTGGGCCTTGACCCGGTGTATCTTGGAATCGATAAAAAATCCACCAGAGAACTCCGCCGCTCGAACCGCAAAATGAGCGAGTACGGCACACAGCTTCGTGAGAAGCAGAAAGCCAAATTCATCTACGGCGTTCTTGAGAAACCTTTCAGAAATTACTATGAGAAGGCCGACAAAATGCCCGGCATGACCGGCCCGAACCTGATGAGACTGCTTGAGAGCAGACTGGACAATGTCCTGTTCCGCCTGGGCCTTGCCAGGACCAGAATGGAAGCCCGTCAGATCGTGGATCACAAGATGATTCTCGTGAACGGCAAACAGGTCAATATTCCCTCCTATCTTGTAAAAGCTGGGGACGTTGTCGAAGTTAAGGAAAAATGCAAAGACTACCAGCGCTTCAAAGACATCACTGAGGCTGTCGGCGGAAGAGTTGTTCCGGAATGGCTTGAGTATGATCCCGAAGCCATGAAGGGCGTTGTTAAGGAACTTCCCACAAGAGAAATGATCGATGTTCCGGTAGACGAAGTGCAGATCGTCGAGTTGTATTCCAAGTAATCCGCTCGTTTGAATGCTCGATAACTGAACCGTTAACCCATAAGGAGGGTCATACATGTTCGATTTTAATAAACCAAAGATCGAGATCGCTGAGATGTCGGATGACAAGCGGTACGGCCGGTTTGTCGTTGAGCCGCTTGAGCGCGGCTACGGAACGACCCTGGGCAATTCTCTTCGCAGAATCATGCTCTCATCTCTGCCGGGCGCAGCTGTCAGCCAGGTCAAGATCGACGGTGTCGTGCATGAGTTCAGTTCTCTTCCCGGCGTAAAGGAAGACGTGACTGAGATCATCATGAATATCAAATCGCTGGCCATTAAGAACAGTTCTGAGACGAACGAAGACAAGACGGCCTACATCGATTTTGAGGGCGAAGGAATCGTCAGAGCTTCCGATATTCAGGCTGACCATGAGATCGAGATCATGAATCCCGACCAGATCATCGCTCACCTGAACGGCGGACCGGACTGCAAACTGGTGATGGAACTGACGATCACCAAAGGCAGAGGCTACCTCGGTGCTGACAAAGCCAGGAAAGAAGACATGCCGATCGGCTCTATCGCTGTGGATGCTATCTATACACCCGTTGAGCGCGTCAACATGACAGTGGATGACACCCGTGTAGGGCAGGTCACCGACTTTGACAAACTGACGCTTGAAGTGTTCACCAACGGTACGATCGGTCCGGATGATGCCGTCAGCCTGGCTGCCAACGTGCTGAACGCCCATCTGACGCTTTTCATGGATCTGTCTGAGAAGAAGGAAAACATCCAGATCATCGGCGAGAAACCCGTCGACGAGCGCTCTCAGGTCCTTGAGATGAACATCGATGAGCTTGAACTTTCCGTACGTTCCTACAACTGCTTAAAGCGTGCAGGCATCAACACCGTACAGGAACTCTGCTCAAAGACACCGGACGAGATGATGAAGGTGAGAAACCTCGGACGCAAGTCCCTGGAAGAAGTCCTTGCAAAGCTCAAAGAGCTCGGACTTTCCCTCAACTCAGCCGAGGAATAATAAGAACATCCGCCGCCAGGTGATAAGTCCGATGTGCGCGCTTTGCGGTGAAAAAAACATACACACGTTTCCGGTAAGACCGACGAGCACGGAAACGCGTCCCAAAAATGGAGGGTAAAAAAATGGCAGGATACAGAAAATTAAGCAGAACAGCTGACCAGAGAAAAGCGCTTCTTCGCAACCAGACCACAGCGCTGATCTACAGAGGCCGCATCGTGACGACCGAAGCCAAGGCTAAAGAAGTCCGCAAGATGGCTGAGAAGCTTATTGCTCTGGCAATCAGAGAAAAAGACAACTTCGAAACAGTGACCGTGACCGCAAAGGTTGCCCGCAAGGATGCCGAAGGCAAGCGCGTGAAGAACGAAGTCAACGGCAAAAAGGTTACCGTTTATGATGAAGTCCAGAAAGAGATCAAGAAGGACAAACCCAGCAGACTGCACGCAAGACGTCAGATGCTCAAGGTCCTCTATCCCGTGACAGAAGTTCCCGCAGAGGCACCCGGACGCAGAAGAAAAACCAAAAAGGTCGATCTGCCCGCAAAACTCTTCGACGAGATCGCACCGAAGTATGTCAACCGCAACGGCGGCTATACCCGTATCGTGAAGATCGGTCAGCGCCGCGGCGATGGTGCTATGGAAGTTGTTCTTGAACTTGTCTGATAAAAACCATTGAGGAGCTGCCGCGAAAGCGGCGGCTCTTTTTATGGGGTGAAAGCAAGCACAGCTTGGTGGCTGCGCTCCAGAAAAAGAGAGTTAATCCCCAGCGGCGAAAGCCTCAACTAGCCATGGGGTAGAGGCAGGCACAGCGTGGTGGCTGTGCTCCAGAAAAAGCGAGTTAATCCCCAGCGGCAAGAGCCCCAACTAGCCATGGGGTAAACGCAGGAGCAGCGTGGTGGCTGCGCTCCAGAAAAAGCGAATTAATCCCCAACGGCGAAAGCCTCAACTAGCCAAGGGGTAAACGCAGGTGCGGCGTGGTGGCTGTGCTCCAGAAAAAGCGGATTAACCCCCACCGGCAAGAGCCTCAACTAGCCAAGGGGTAAACGCAGGCACAGCGTGGTGGCTGTGCTCCAGAAAAAGCGAGTTAATCCCCAGCAGCGAAAGTCTCAACTAGCCAAGGGGTAAACGCAGGTGCGGCGTGGTGGCTGTGTTCCAGAAAAAGCGAGTTAATCCCCATCGGCGAAAGCCTCAACTAGCCATGGGGTGGAGGCAAGCACAGCTTGGTGGCTGTGCTCCAGAAAAAGCGAGTTACCCCCAGCAGCCATTATACAGAGTAAGAGAGATGGAAATAAAACGCGAATTCCTCTATGAGGATCAACAAGCTCTTGTTATCCTGACAGACGATCCACAAACGGCAAGTAAATATAAGAAACAAGGCATATGCTGTGTAGGAATCTGCTCGGATGATTTGTTTTTTGACGGAGCTTCCTTTGTCGTTTCCGCCCCGGAGGATGCTGATATCCACCTGCTTCAATTAGCCTGGTGCCGTTTTGATCGTGTTCCTTACGTGATTTTTCGCACAGAGGATATTTTCTGCAGGGAAAGCATACTGGCTGATTATGATGAACTTTATGCGCTGACGAGAGGGGAGAAGGGTGTTCATTTTCCGGAAAAGGATGTCTTCAGTGCTTATATAGAAAATGCTTATGATTTCTGGGGATATGGAATCTGGACGGTTCTTGCAAAATTGGGAACTAACTGGGAGATAGTGGGGTGGATAGGTATTGATCCGGGTCAGGAACCTAAGACTGTAAGCGATGAACTGGTTCAGTATTATTATGGAGATGCTTGTCAGGCAAGTGCTCCGGAGCTGGGCTTTGTCATCCGTAAAGACCTGCGAAGACGCGGTATCGCAAAAAGAGTTTGTTCTCAAATTATCGAATATGCCTCAGAGAACCTGGGAATCGAGAACCTGGTCATTCGAACTGGGAAAGACAATGAGGCAGCCAAAGCGCTGGCTTCATCCCTCGGTTTCAAAGAAAAACTAGATTAAAAAACCATACAGAACAATAACAAGATGAATTACTTGCTCGGCTCTGTATGGTTTTTTTTATTATCCTAATGAATCAGCAGTTATACTTCCGCTCACATCTTCTCCGGTTCCGGATACTCCTCGCCAAACGTTTCGACAGTCATCGATGCGATCTTCTGGTCTTCCATAGGCCTGTCGCGGAAGTCTGTGGGTGTGCATGCGATCTTGTTTACGTTCTCCATGCCTTCGATCACTTTTCCGAAAGCGGCATAGGCTCCGTCCAGATGCGGGGCATCTTCATGCATGATGAAGAACTGCGAGCCGGCAGAGTCGGGATGCATAGCCCTGGCCATAGACAGGACACCGGCTGTATGCCGGAGTTCATTATTAAATCCGTTCTGTGCAAATTCACCCGGGATGTGGTAGCCGGGACCGCCGGTGCCGGTTCCCTGCGGGCATCCGCCCTGGATCATGAAGCCGCGGATGACACGGTGGAAGATCAGTCCGTTGTAAAAGCCTTTGTTGATCAGTGAAATAAAGTTGCGTACGGAATTCGGAGCGATCTCGGGATAGAGTTCTGCTTTGATCACATCACCGTTCGCCATGGTGATGGTGACAATAGGATTCTGAGCCATTTTTCATACCTTCCTTTATTGATGGATAATTGTGTGAATACGCGCTCGGTAAGGAGTGCCTGAAGAAAGTATAACCGGCTGAATTCAAAAGAGCAAGGTTTTCTCCACGAGAGACGGGATCTGTGCAAACTGCATAAAAACCGGATCGGATTTTTTTGTAAACCGACAAAAATGACATCAGAAGCCGGTTTCCTCTTGAAGAAAGTGACAAATAGCGCTATTATGATCTCAGGTTTCGGAAACGTTTCCGGTAGCGGTACCGAAAAGGTTTCCGGCGAAGACTTGTATTACATTATTCAAGAAGGGAGAAACAGAAAATGATGAAATTCGGAAAACTTTTGGCAGCAGCTGCTTCTGCAGCAATGATCGCGGCGATCGCAGCGGTTCCCGCTGCAGCTGATGATGCTTCTGTGTACTATCTGAACTTCAAACCCGAAGCAGATGAAGCCTGGCAGGAGCTGGCTAAAGCTTACACGGAAGAGACAGGTGTTCCGGTAACCGTCGTAACGGCAGCTTCCGGCAACTATGAGACCACCCTTACCAGTGAGATCGACAAGAGCGATGCTCCCACCCTGTTCCAGGTGAACGGCCCCATCGGCCTGGCCAACTGGAAAGATTACTGCCTGGATCTGACAGGCTCCGAGATCGTCAGCAACCTGACCAGCGATGCATTTGAACTCAAAGATGAAGATGCGATCTACGGCATTGCTTACGTTATCGAGTCCTATGGTATCATCACCAACAAGACGCTTCTTGAGAAGGCCGGCTACACACTGGATGACATCAAGAGCTTCGATGATCTGAAGGCTGTTGCGGATGACATCCAGGCCCGCAAGGACGAGCTGGGCGTCAAAGGCGCTTTCGCTTCCACCGGTATGGACGGATCCTCCGACTGGAGATTTAAAACCCATCTGGCCAACCTTCCGATCTACTATGAGTACAAAGCAGACGGCATCGACAACACCGACGCGATCAAGGGCGACTTCCTTGACAACTACAAAGCAGTGTTTGATCTGTACATCACCGACTCCACCTGCGATCCGGCTGAGCTTTCCGCTAAGACCGGCGACGATGCGAGAGCAGAGTTCTTAAACGGCGAAGCAGTATTCTATCAGAACGGTTCCTGGGAGTACAGCTCACTGGCTGAAAACTTTGGCGATGATGAGATCGCTATGATCCCGATCTACTTTGGTGTTGATGATGAGAACCAGGGCCTCTGCACATGTACTGAGAACTACTGGTGCGTGAACGCCGATGCTTGCGAGGAAGATATCCATGCTACCCTTGATTTCATGAACTGGTGCGTGACGAGCGAGACCGGTACAGACTGCATGGCCAACACCATGGGCTTCACCATCCCGTTCAAGACCGCTGTTGAGTCCCCCAACGTATTCGTTAAGCAGGATGCTGAGTACACCGCTAACGGCAAGACTCCGGTTTCATGGAACTTCACCACAATGCCCTCTGAAGAGTGGAAGAACGGCGTAGGTTCTGCACTGACCGCTTATGCAGCAGGCACAGGCGACTGGGACGGCGTTGTCAGCGCATTCGTTGACGGCTGGGCTTCTGAGGCTGCTCTGGCAGGCTGATCTTTAAAGATCCCGAAACAAGAATAAAGAAAATATAGTTTAAAAGCAGGACGGTGGCTGCCGCATCAGACGCGTGAAAATGCGATCATGCGGCAGCCCGTTCCTCATCCGGGAGATTAATATGGTAGGAAAAGCAATCAGAAAATACTGGCCGGTGTTTGTGCTCCCCACCTTTGCCGCTTTCCTGATCGGTTTTGTGTGGCCGTTCATCTGGGGCATCTACCTTTCCATGTGCCAGTTCACATCAGTCAAGAAGGCGACGTTCGTCGGATTTGACAACTATGTCAAGATCCTCGCGGACCCGACCTTCTCCCATTCATTCTTCCTGACCGTTGCCTTTGCCGTTATTTCCAGTATCCTGATCAATGTGCTGGCTTTTACGGTGGCGACGATGCTGACCACGAACATGAAGGGCCGCAATGTCTTCAGGACCATCTTTTTCATGCCGAACCTGATCGGCGGCATCGTCCTGGGCTACATCTGGCAGACCATTCTCAACGGCCTGCTGTCCATGTGGGGACAGCCTCTTCTGGCGCTCTCCGCGAAAAACGGCTTTATAGGCATGCTGATTCTGCTGTGCTGGCAGCAGATCGGATATATGATGATCATCTACATCGCAGGACTGAACAATGTTTCGCCGGATCTGACGGAAGCGGCCGCCATCGACGGAGCGACCTCCTGGCAGACGCTCTTTAAGGTGAAGATCCCCATGATCATGCCGTCCATCACCATCTGTACCTTCCTTACCCTGACGAACGGCTTTAAGATGTTCGACCAGAACCTGTCCCTGACCGGCGGCGAACCGGCCAAGGCGACCCAGCTGCTCGCCCTGAACATCTATGAGACCTTCTACAGCCGCAGCGGCAAACAGTGGAAGGGCATCGGACAGGCGAAGGCTGTGGTATTCTTCCTGATCGTCGTGCTGATCTCACTTATTCAGCTTAGAGCAACATCGAAGAGGGAGGTGCAGGCATAATGACGGAAAAGAAGAGCAGAAGCAGTCTCATCGCGACCGTGGTCTTCACCCTGGTCTGCATCCTGTGGGTGTACCCGGTGGTGGTCATCCTCATGAACTCCTTAAAGAGCAACCGGTTCATCACGACCTCGGGCGTGTTTGCGCCGCCCACGGCGGAGAGCTTCGCGGGCATGGCCAACTACATCGAGTCGGTCACCAGCATGAATTTCCTCAAATGCTTCTGGTACAGCGTGGTGATCTCGGTTACGAGCGTGGTCCTGATCATGATCTGCTGTTCCATGGCGGCGTGGTTCATCATCCGGGTGAATGACCTGTTCTCGAAGATCTTCTATTATCTGTGCATCTTCAGCATGGTGGTGCCTTTCCAGATGGTCATGTTCACCCTGGCCAATACGGCGGACCGCCTGAAGCTGAATACGCCGTACAATATCTGCATCATCTACCTGGGCTTTGGTGCAGGCCTGGCGGTCTTCATGTTTGCGGGCTTTGTCAAATCGATCCCGCTTGAGATCGAGGAAGCGGCCATGATCGACGGGTGTTCCCCGCTGGGAACCTACGTGCGCGTCCTGCTGCCCATCTTAAAGCCGACCATGATCTCCACCGCCATCCTGGAAGTGATGTGGGTGTGGAACGATTACCTGCTTCCCACGCTGGTGCTGGATATCAAGAAATACATGACCATTCCCATGGCCATCCAGTATTTCCGCGGCAGCTACGGCACTGTGGATATGGGAGCCATGATGGCGAGCATCACCATCGATATCATCCCGATCATCGTCCTTTACCTGGTGTGCCAGAAGTACATCATTGAGGGTGTTGTGGCCGGCGCAGTGAAAGGCTGATCACGGGGATCTGTAAAAGGAGCATAAAAATGAGAGCAAGCGGAATACTGATGCCGGTGTCATCCCTTCCTTCCCCTCACGGGATCGGATGCTTTTCAAAAGAAGCCTATGAATTTGCGGACCAGCTGGCCGCGGCCGGACAGCGCTACTGGCAGATCCTGCCGCTGGGGCCGACCGGTTACGGGGATTCGCCGTATCAGTCTTTTTCCGCCTTTGCCGGAAATCCCTATTTCATCGATCCCGATGAGCTGATCCGCATGGAGCTTCTCACGAAAGAGGAGGTGATGCGGGCCGATCCTTCATCGGAAGGCACCGTCGAATACGGGTGGCTCTATAAGCACCGCTATGAGCTGCTCCGCAAGGCCTTTGACCGTTTCGATCCTTTAAATGCCGGTGATTACGGACGCTTTGTGCGCAGCAACCGCGGCTGGCTGGAGGATTACGCCCTGTTCATGGCGCTCAAGAACGCGAACGGGGGAAGCTCCTGGTATACCTGGAGCGAGAGGGACCGTTCCCGGGATGAGAAGATCCTTGAGAGCAACCGGGACAAATACCGCGTGGAGATCGCTTTCCAGATCTTTTTGCAGTACATGTTCTCGCTGCAGTGGGAGAAGCTGAAGGCCTACGTGAACGGGCTGGGGATCAAAATTATTGGGGATATCCCCATCTATGTGGCGTTCGACGGCGCGGAGTGCTGGAGTGAGCCCGGACTGTTCTGCTTCAGGGAGGACGGGATGCCCTCTGCAGTGGCGGGATGCCCGCCGGATGCCTTTGCACCGGGCGGACAGGTCTGGGGCAATCCGCTCTATGACTGGGACAAGCACCGGGCGGAGGATTTTGCCTGGTGGAAGCGCAGGATCGGACGCTGCCTGGAGATGTACGATGTCATCCGCGTGGATCATTTCCGCGGCTTTGACGAGTTCTTCTCGGTCCCCTATCAGGATGAGACCGCGGCGAACGGGCATTGGGAGAAGGGTCCCGGCATGGACCTTTTCAATGCGCTTGCAGACGAGTTCGGGCAGGTACCCATCATCGCCGAGGACCTGGGCTATGTGACCGATTCGGTAAAGAAGCTGGTGGCGGACAGCGGCTATCCGGGAATGAAGCTGATCGAGTTTGCTTTCGATTCCCGGGAGCCGGGCGACTACATGCCCTACGGATATACGAAGAATACGGTCGTCTACACCGGGACCCACGACAATGAACCGCTCCGGTCCTGGTATGACCAGCTTACGGAGGAGGACAGATCTTTCCTGGATGAGTATCTCGACCTGGAGGGAAAGAGCATTGAGCAGAAGGTGTGGGCACTGATCCGACTCGCTGTCCAGAGCGTGTCCGACACGTGTGTCATCCCGATGCAGGATTACCTTTGCCTTGGCAGTGAGGGGAGGATGAACACCCCCTCGACCATGGGGAAAAACTGGCAGTGGCGGATGAAAAAAGGCGCTTTCGACGAAGCGCTCGTGCAGAAGATCAGACGAATGTGCGAACTGGCCGGGAGGGTTGTCAACTGACCGGCCAGTTGTTATAATACTTGAAAGTTACAGAAAGGGCGGTCTTTATGGAACAGGTGACCATAAAGGATATCGCGAAGATCTGCAATGTGGGTGTGACTACCGTGTCACGGGCGATCAATGACCACCCGGACATCAACCCTCAGACAAAAGAGCGGATCATGGACGCGATCCGGGAATATCATTATTTTCCGAATAACAGTGCGAGGAACCTTAAACGGTCGGAGAACCAGACCATTGCGGTGCTCGTGAAGGGCATCGGCAATCCTTTCTTCGGACCCATCATCGAGGTGCTGGAGAGGGAGATCATCCGAAGGCAGTTTTCGTTCGTCCTTCAGCAGGTCGAGGAAGATGAGAATGAAGTGGAGGCCGCCATCAGCCTCGAAAAGGAAAAGCGTCTGAAAGGAATCATTTTCCTGGGCGGAAGCGTGCACCATTCCCCGGACCGTCTCAGACTTGTCGGAATCCCGAGCGTGATCAGCACAGTGGATACGCAGATCCCGGAAGACATTACCGGCTGCGCCGTAGTCACGATCGACGATGAGGCGGAAAGCTATAAGATGGTCGATCATCTGTGCCGAAGCGGACACAAGAGAATCGCCATACTGACTGCATCCGAAAAGGATGACAGTATCGGAAGAAGACGCCTGGAAGGGTATCTGAGGGCATTAAAGGATCACGGCATCAGCCCGGATAATGAGCTGATCGTCCGGATGAAGCAGGATCAGCGATCATATACGATCAGGCAGGGCTATGAGATCACTTCCCGGTTCCTGGAAAAGAAGGCGGATTTCACCTGCATCTATGCCGTATCGGATACGCTCGCGATCGGGGCTTTAAGGGCCGTGATCGATGCCGGGCTGAAGGTTCCCGGGGACGTTTGCATCGCGGGCTTTGACGGATTGGATATTGCGCGGTATTATAATCCTGCCGTCACGACCATCTGCCAGCCGGGCGAGGAGATCGCCGCGGAAACGGTCAGGATCCTGTTTGATATGATCGAGGGAAAGGAGACTTCCCGAAGAGTTGTCTTCGAGGGGACGCTTTTCAAGGGAGAAAGTACTTAAGACTGAAGCATGATCAAAGCACGAAATCTGTCATATGACTATATACGGCAGGACGAGGAGGGAAAAACCGAATCTGTCTACCGCGCCGTCAACGATGTGTCGCTGGACGTTGAGACCGGCGACTTTGTTGCGATTCTCGGACACAACGGTTCCGGGAAATCTACCTTTGCCAAACAGATCAATGCGCTCCTTCTGCCAACGGAAGGAACGCTTTTTATTGACGGAAAAAATACCAAGGATGTTGAAAAGCTCTGGGAGATCCGCCAGAGCGCCGGAATGGTCTTCCAAAACCCGGACAACCAGATCATCGGGACGGTGGTGGATGAGGATGTCGCCTTCGGCCCCGAGAATATGGGCGTTCCGCGGGAGGAGATCTTAAAACGCGTTGAAAAGAGCCTGAAGAGCGTAGGCATGTGGGAATACCGTGCCCACTCACCGAACCGCCTTTCGGGAGGGCAGAAACAGCGCGTCGCGATCGCCGGCGTTGTGGCGATGCAGCCCAAATGCATCATCCTTGACGAACCTACGGCGATGCTCGATCCGAACGGACGTCGGGAGGTCATCGAGGCTGTCCTGGAGCTGAATGCCGCAAAGCATGTGACGATCATCCTGATCACCCATTATATGGAGGAAGTCATCCGGGCGGATAAGGTCTTTGTGATGGACCAGGGAAAGATCGCCATGCAGGGGACGCCGCGTGAGATCTTTACGCAGGTGGACAGGCTTCGCGAACTGAGGCTGGATGTCCCCCAGGTCACACTGCTTGCCCATGAGTTAAAAGAAGCGGGCATCCCGCTCCCGAACGGGATCCTCACGGTGGAAGAACTCCGGTGGCACCTGAACCGGCTTCGCAAAAGACAGATGTTCCGGGCCCAAAGCGGGGAGGTGGAGTGATGTCATTGAAGCTTGAAAAAGTCAATTATATCTACAGCACCGGGACCGCCTACGAGCGTCAGGCACTCAAAGATATAGACCTGGAGATCAATGACGGAGAATTTGTGGCGCTGATCGGCCATACCGGGTGCGGAAAATCCACGCTCGTCCAGCATCTGAACGGACTGCTGAAGGCAACGAGCGGGGTGATCTATGAAAACGGGAAAAATATCTACGAAGAAGGCTATGACCTTCGGGGACTTCGAAGCCGTGTAGGCCTGGTCTTCCAATATCCCGAATACCAGCTCTTTGAGGAGACGGTGATCAAAGATGTAATGTTCGGCCCGAAAAACCGCGGACTTAATGACGAACAGGCTAGGGAGAAAGCGGTGCTGGCGCTTAGCCAGACAGGAGTGGATGAGAAGTATTTTGAGCAGGCGCCGTTTGAACTGTCCGGAGGGCAGAAAAGGAGAGTGGCGATCGCGGGAATCCTGGCTATGGAGCCGGAATGCCTGGTTCTGGATGAACCGACGGCGGGCCTTGATCCACGCGGCCGCGATGAGATCCTTAACCTGGTCAGCAGCCTGCATAAAGAAAGGGGAATCAGCATCGTCCTGGTTTCCCACAGCATGGAAGATGTAGCCAATTACGCATCCCGGATCGTGGTGATGGACCACGGCCGGATCATGTATGACGATACACCCGCCGCCGTGTTTGAACACTGGCAGGAGCTGGAGCAGGTCGGACTGAGCGCTCCCCAGGTCACCTACGTCATGCAGCTGCTTAAGAAAGACGGCTGGGATACGGACACCAAAGCGACCACGATCAAAGAAGCATTAAAGAGCATTCTCGCTGAATACGATCGGGCCGGAAAACCATAAAAAGGAACGGATATGTTAAGAGACATTACGCTTGGACAATACTACCCGGCCGATTCGGTCATCCACCGCCTCGACCCGCGCGTTAAGCTGTCCGCTACACTTATCTTTATCATCACGCTGTTTATCTTCAACAGCGCTCCAACCTATGCGGCGGCAGCGCTGTTTGTTGCGTGCGTGATCTGCCTCTCCACGGTTCCGCTCTCCTTTATTACAAGAGGTCTTCGGTCGATCTTTATCCTGATGATGATCACGGTCGCCTTTAACCTGTTCCTGACGCCGGGTACCCCGGTCTGGAAGTTCTGGAGACTGACCATTACACAGGAAGGCATCCGGGTAGCCGTGTTCATGGCCATACGCCTGGTGCTGCTGGTGATCGGCTCATCCGTGCTGACACTGACCACTACGCCGAACGACCTGACGGACGGTATCGAAAAAGGGCTGGGATTCCTGACCAGATTCAATGTCCCGGTGCACGAGGTCGCCATGATGATGTCGATTGCGCTGCGTTTTATTCCGATCCTGCTCGAAGAGACGGATAAGATCATGAAAGCCCAGATGGCCAGAGGCGCGGATTTTGAGAGCGGCGGCCTGATAAAGCGCGCGAAAAGCCTGGTGCCATTGCTGGTTCCTCTGTTCATTTCCGCGTTCCGGCGGGCAAACGACCTGGCAATGGCCATGGAAGCGAGAGGTTATCACGGCGGAGAGGGAAGAACGAAAATGAGGCCGCTTCAGTACCACCAAAGAGATTTCATCGCCTACCTGGTAATGGCTGTTTATGTGACCGCACTGTTTATGATCCGTTTTTTCACGAAGCGCTTTTTCTGATACGGGGACAGGGATATGAGAAGGATCCTGCTGACCGTCGCTTATGACGGGACAAACTACTGCGGATTTCAGATCCAGAAGAACGGGAATACCATCGCAGGAGAACTGAACAGGCATCTTAGTGAGCTGCTTGGAGAGAAGATCCATGTGATCGGGGCGAGCCGCACGGACGCGGGCGTGCACGCGCTCGGCAACAGAGCCGTGTTTGATACCGAAACGAGGATGAAGGCGGATCGGATCGCTTTTGCAATGAACACCCGGCTGCCGGAAGATATACGCGTGCTTTCCTCCGAGGAGGTTCCGTTAAGCTTCCATCCGCGGTTCCAGGAAACGATCAAAACTTACGAATACAGAATCTGCAACCGCACGTTTCCCGATCCGACCACGCGTCTTTATACGCTTCATTACCACTGGAAGCTGGATGAAAAAAGGATGCAGCAGGCGGCGGATCACCTGGTGGGAACTCACGATTTTGCCAGCCTTTGCACCCATAAACCGGATGTGACCGATCATGTGAGAACGATCTATGAATTGAAGGTGACAAGAGTGGGCGACGAGGTCACCATCCGCATCACCGGAAACGGATTTCTCTACAACATGGTCCGCATCATCACGGGGACTTTACTTCGGATCGGCCAGGGGCTGATGGAGCCCGACGATATGAAGGAGATCCTGGAAGCGAAAGACCGGGCAAGAGCAGCCGAAACGGCAAGGCCGGAAGGCCTGACTCTGGTGGAGATCCGGTATCCCGAATGGGAGAGGGTCAATCCCGTAAAAAGCAGTTGACATTAAAATAGAATCAACCTATAATTATTCGAGTGTGACCCCTGGCCACACTATTATGTATGTAAATGTTTTAGCCATAAGCCCCGGATAAAACATTTTACCATATCCAAACAGCGGGGAGGACGGAAATAAGCCTCTGCCAGCCCTGCGCCAGACCAATCAGCCTACATAAGGAGGAAACACCATGAAGACATTTAAGGCAAGTCCGTCTACCATTGATAGAAAATGGTATGTGATCGACGCAGATGGAATGACTCTTGGCCGTCTTGCATCGGAAGCAGCCAAGATCTTAAGAGGAAAGAACAAACCGATCTTTACACCGCATATCGATACAGGCGATTACCTGATCATCGTGAATGCCGAGAAGATCAAAGTCACCGGCAAAAAGCTCGACCAGAAAACTTACTTCAGCCACAGCAAATATGTTGGCGGCGTCAAGGAAGTTCCGCTTCGCGAGATGATCGAGAAGAAGCCTGAAAAAGTCGTAGAGCTCGCAGTCAAGGGCATGCTTCCCAAGGGACCGCTCGGACGTGAAATGTACAAGAAACTTCACGTTTATGCAGGGCCGGAGCATAACCATCAGGCACAGAAGCCGGAAACACTGACATTCTGATCGGAGGTAAGACATGGCTGCAGAAAGATATTACGGAACAGGAAGAAGAAAAAAATCCATCGCGAGAGTCTATCTGGTACCGGGTACCGGAAAGATCACGATCAATAAAAGAGACATCGACGATTATTTCGGACTTGAGACCCTGAAGGTCATCGTCCGTCAGCCTCTGGTCAGGACCGAGACCACCGGCAAGTTCGATATCCTTGTAAATGTACACGGCGGCGGCACCACCGGCCAGGCCGGCGCAATCCGTCACGGTATTGCCAGAGCTCTTCTGAAAGCGGACGCTGATCTTCGTCCCTCCCTTAAGAGCGCAGGATTTCTCACCAGAGATCCCAGAATGAAAGAGCGTAAGAAATACGGTCTCAAAGCAGCCCGTAGAGCTCCGCAGTTCTCTAAACGTTAATCAGATCGACAGATCATCAAAGAGCCCGGAAATTTACTTTTTCCGGGCTCGTTTTTTCCTGAGTCTGCCTGATGCCCGGAAAAATATTAAAAACATTGAGTCAGTGCGAAAGGTTGAAAGAGGAGATCACAGCCATGATTCAGAAACTCGAAATAACAGTGCTTGTTGATAATATTTCCTCCGAGCCGCTGGAAGGCGAATGGGGACTGAGTATACTGGTCGACGCGGACGATCGGAGGATATTGCTGGATACCGGAGCCGGCAGCCTGTTCGCAAAGAACGCGCAGTATCTTGGTATTGATCTTGCCAGTATCGATATCGGGGTGCTGTCGCATGCGCACTATGATCATGCGGACGGCATGGAGGATTTCTTTGCATTAAACCGGAACGCGCCGTTTCTGGTTCGGGAAGGAACCTGCGAAAACTGCTTTGGGATCAAGGACGGCGAACCAAACTATATCGGCATCCGAAGCGGCATCCTGGGAAGAAACGAAAAGCGCATCCGGTATGTTGGCGGTGTTTATGAGATCGCCGAAGGCATCCGGCTCATACCCCACCGCAAAGCTGATTACTCGGCCATTGCGCTTCGCAGCGATCTGTACACGGTTGATCACGGAGTGCGCTGCCCGGATGATTTTTCCCATGAGCAAAGCCTGGTCATCGAAACAGAAAAAGGCCTTGTTGTCTTTAACAGCTGTTCCCATACCGGAATGAAAAACATTTTAGCGGATATTCGAAAGATGCTGGGCCGCAGCGATGTATATGCCTATGTGGGAGGACTGCACCTTTACAAACTCACAGACGAAGAGCTGGATGAGCTCAGCCGGGAAATTGAGCGCACACCTGTAAGGCACATCTTCACGGGGCACTGTACGGGAGATCATGCCTTTGACTTTCTAAAATCGAGACTCGGAGATCGAATCGAGCAGTTTTATTCCGGCTTCAGGTACACATTATGAAGAAGATATATGAATTCGGGAACCCCGCAGCGGATGTCGTCCTTATTCAGCCGGTCGACGATCACGACCTGGAGGGGATCGAAAATGAAGCGGCTTATCTCGAAGAAAAATGCAGTCGGGATCTTCACCTGATCGCGGTCAGGGTCAGCGACTGGAACCTGGATCTCTCTCCATGGGAAGCGCCTGCCGTATTCGGCAGTGAAGGCTTCGGAGGAGGCGCTTTAAAGACGCTTGAAGAAGTGCTTATACTGTGCAGCGATAAAAGCCGGACGTATTATATCGGCGGTTATTCACTGGCCGGTCTTTTCGCGTTGTGGGCGGTATATCAGACGGATATATTCTGCGGCGCAGCGGCGGCTTCTCCGTCCGTCTGGTTCCCCGGTTTTGCAGAATATATGAAAGAGCATGAGATTTTAACTGATACGGTCTACCTCAGCCTTGGGGACAAAGAAGAGAAGACGCGCAATCGGATCATGGCGGCGGTCGGAGACAGAATACGGGAAGCGCATACGCTTCTTAAAGAGCGCGGTGTAAATTGTGTTTTGGAGTGGAATGAAGGCAATCACTTTAAGGATGCCGACATACGGACCGCAAAAGCATTTGCATGGGTAATAAACCGGGCGGATACCGTTCGCGGTACGACAGGAGGACAGGAGTAATGCTGGAACAGTTCACAAGAACGCAGCTTTTATATGGCGCACCGGCAATGGAGAAACTCTCGAAATGCCGGGTGGCCGTGTTCGGTATAGGCGGCGTGGGAGGCTACGTGGTGGAAGCATTGGCCCGGTCCGGGATCGGCGCGCTGGACCTGATCGATCATGATACGGTCGATATTACGAACCTGAACCGCCAGATTCTGGCAACGCTTGATACGGTCGGCCGGCCTAAAGTGGATGTCGCCCTTGAAAGGATCGCCTCCATCAACCCGGAATGTAAGGTGCGGGTATATAGAACCTTCTTTCTGCCGTCAAATCAGGAACAGTTCGATTTTACGCAGTATGATTATGTCGTCGATGCCATCGATACGGTGGCGGGGAAACTTGCGATCATTGAAAAAGCCGTGAAAGCCGCTGTTCCGGTGATCTCTTCAATGGGAGCGGGCAATAAGACGGACCCGGCGGCTTTTGAGGCGGCGGATATCTATGAGACGAGCGTGTGCCCGCTGGCAAAAGTGATGCGGCGGGAGTGCAAAAAACGAGGGATCGAACGCCTGAAGGTGGTTTATTCAAAAGAGAAAGCCATCCGGCCGCTTGAAGATCTGACCCAAAAGGAAGATACTGTAAGAAGGAGCATTCCCGGCTCGACGGCTTTCGTGCCGTCGGCAGCCGGCTTGATCATCGCCGGTGAGATCGTGAACGACCTGACAAAAGACGTCAGGCTTTATGCCGAAGAACAGGAATAATTTTTGGACCGGCAGTGTCCGGGAGGTAGAACGGATATATGGAACAGATGTCATTGTTTTCCGAACAGGCTTATGCGCCGCTGGCGGACCGGTTAAGGCCGTCGACACTTGATGAATACGCAGGTCAGCAGCACCTGATCGGCAAGGGAAAAGTACTGCGCAATCTTATCGAGGGGGATAAGATCTGCTCCATGATCTTCTGGGGCCCGCCCGGAGTCGGAAAGACGACGCTCGCGCGGATCATCGCCAGACAGACGAACGCTTCCTTTATCGACTTTTCCGCGGTGACCAGCGGGATCAAGGAGATCCGTGAAGTCATGACCAAAGCCGATAAGAACCGGGAATTCGGGACCAGGACGATCGTTTTCGTGGACGAGATCCATCGCTTCAACAAGGCGCAGCAGGATGCTTTCCTGCCGTTCGTGGAAAAAGGAAGCATCATCCTGATCGGGGCAACCACAGAAAACCCGTCCTTTGAGATCAACGGAGCTCTTTTGTCCAGATGCAAGGTCTTTGTCCTGCATGCGCTGACGAATGAGGAGATCGCCGGCCTGATCCGGCGGGCGCTAAACGACCCGGCCGGTTTCGGGATGCAGCAGGTTAAGATCGATGACGACCTGATCGATCAGCTGGCGGCATTCGCCAACGGGGATGCCCGTGTGGCCCTCTCCACACTGGAGATGCTGGTACTGAACGGCGAGATCACCCCTCAGGGACAGACCCTGGTGACCGCACAGACGTTTGAACAGTGCACCTCACGCAAATCCCTTCTCTATGACAAAAAGGGCGAGGAGCACTATAATCTGATCTCCGCGCTGCATAAATCCATGCGCAATTCCGACCCCGACGCGGCGGTGTACTGGCTGGCAAGGATGCTGGAAGCGGGCGAAGATCCGCTCTACGTTGCCAGGCGGGTCGTGCGCTTTGCAAGCGAGGATGTGGGCCTGGCCAGTCCCGGTGCCCTTGAGATGGCGGTAGCAGCTTACCAGGCCTGCCATTTTATCGGGATGCCCGAGTGCACCGTCCACCTGACTCAGGCTGTGATCTTCCTGTCACTGGCTCCGAAGTCGAATGCGATGGAGGTGGCTTACAACGAGGCGAAAGAAGATGCCTTAAAGCAGCTCGCCGAGCCGGTTCCGCTCAACATAAGGAACGCGCCGACAAAGCTGATGAAAGACCTGGACTACGGAAAAGGATATATCTACGCCCATGACACCGAAGAGAAGATGGCCAGGATGCAGTGCCTGCCTGATTCATTAAAGGACAGGGTCTATTACCGGCCTGCCGGACTCGGCCGGGAGGCGGAGCTGAAGGAACGGGCCGAACAGATCCGCCGCTGGAAGAATGGGGAAGAAGCCTGATAAAGAAAGATTTTGGTTATGTTGGAAGCAAAAAAAATCAATCTGGGCATTCTGGCCCATGTAGATGCGGGAAAGACAACGCTGGCGGAGGCGATTCTTTACCGGACGGGCGCCATTGCCAGGGCCGGCCGGGTGGACCATCAGGATGCGTTCCTCGATACCGATGAGACGGAAAGACGGCGCGGAATCACTATCTTTTCAAAGATGGCGCAGTTTGAGCTTGGTGAGCGGCAGATGACGCTGGTGGACACCCCCGGGCATGAGGATTTCGGAGCTGAGATGGAGCGGACGCTGTCGGTCCTTGACTACGCGCTGCTGCTGATCTCCGGGCCGGACGGCATCCAGGGACATACGCTGACGCTGTGGAATCTGCTCAGAAGGTACCAGATTCCTACGTTTCTCTTCATCAATAAGATGGACCTGCCCGGAAAGAGCCCGGATGAGATCATGGGTGAGCTTCAGGAACAGTTTTCGGGCGGATGCTGCCGGTTCGGAGAAGATATCCTGGAAGAGCGGATTTTGGAAGAGGCGGCTTTAGCGGATGAAGACCTGCTTGAGGACTATCTTGCCGGAAAAATGCCAGGAGTGGACGATCTTCGTTCCCTGGTGATCGATCGCAAGCTGTTTCCCTGCTGGTTTGGCAGTGCGTTGAAGATGGAGGGAGTGGATACTCTTTTGGAAGGCCTGTCGCAGCTGATCGGGACGCCGCTGTATCCGGAGGAGTTTGCCGCGAGGGTGTTCAAAGTCACCCGCGATACGCAGAAAAACCGCATGACCTGGCTGAAGATCACGGGCGGGGAACTGAAAGTGCGCCAGGAGATCAACGGTGAAAAGATCGACCAGATCCGCATCTGGTCAGGTGATACATACCGGCAGGTACCTTCGGCCGGCGCAGGCGAGGTCTGCGCCGTTACGGGTCTTTCGGCCCCCCTTGCGGGTGCGGGGCTCGGCGCCGAGAAGGAGGAGGTCATCCCTATCCTTGAGCCCGTCACCACCTGTCAGGTGCTTTTGCCTGAGGAAGCGGATGTTCATGAGACCTATCTGAAACTGATGACGCTTGAGGAAGAATTTCCGGAGATCCACCTGAAATGGAACCGGGAAGCGGGCCGGATCGGCATTCAGCTGATGGGAGAAGTCCAGACGCAGATCCTTCAGGAAATGATCCGCAGCCGTCTGGGGATAGAGGTCGGATTCGGGGAAGGTGCGATCGTCTACCGGGAAACGATCACAAGAAGCGTCGAGGGAGTTGGCCATTTTGAACCTCTCCGTCACTATGCGGAGGTCCATCTTTTGATGGAACCGGCGCCGAGAGGGAGCGGACTTTCTTTTCAGAGCGCGTGCTCTACGGACGATCTTGATCTTAACTGGCAGCGGCTTGTACTGACCCACCTTGAGGAGAAGAAACATCTGGGAGTGCTGACAGGGTCGGAGCTGACCGATGTCTCGATCACGCTCGTAGCCGGCAAAGCTCACCTGAAGCATACCGAGGGCGGCGATTTCAGACAGGCGGTATACCGTGCAGTCAGGCAGGGACTGATGAAAACGACCAGTCTGCTGCTGGAACCGGTCTACGCTTTTACACTGAGTATTCCCACCGATTGCATCGGCCGTGCGATGACGGACTTAGAGAGGATGAAGGCTGTATTCACCGGTCCCATTCCGCATGGAGAAGTGTCTGTGTTTGAGGGAAAGGCTCCTGCCGCATTGATCGGCTCTTACCGCCTGTCGGTCGTCTCCTATACGGGCGGACGCGGCTCCCTGACCCTTTCTCCGGCCGGGTTTGAACCCTGCCATAACCAGGAGGAGGTCATCGAGGCGAAACACTATGATCCGGACGCGGACACGGATAATCCGTCCGGCTCCGTATTCTGCTCGCACGGGGCGGGTATCTTCATTCCCTGGAACGAGGTGGAGGAACATATGCACCTGCCGGCTTTTGATACAGACGAAGAAGAGGAGGAAGAGAGCGGAGGCATCCGGTTATCGGCGCCTGCCAGGGTCTCTTCACGGATCGGCCCCGTTACGGAAGACGAGATCAAAGCGATCTTTGAACAGACCTATCGGACCAGGGTGGAGCAAAGGAGAAACTGGAACCGCTCTAAAGGCAGGACCGTTACGCATTTTTCCTCCGCGGATTCTCCTTCAAAACCCCCGAAAAAACAGCCGCCGAAGCCCGAATACCTGCTGGTGGACGGATACAATATCATCCACGCCTGGCCGGAGCTTAAAGCGCTGGCGGCTGATAATCTCGATGCTGCCAGGATCAGACTTGCGGACATGCTGTGCAATTACCGGGGATATAAGGGGATGACGCTGATCCTGGTGTTCGATGCCTACAAGGTAAGCGGCGGTGTGCGCAGGGAGGAAGTCTATCACAATATCCATATCGTGTACACGGCTCATGCGGAGACCGCGGATGCCTATATCGAGCGGACCGTACACCAGATCGGGGAAAAAGGAAATGTCACCGTGGCAACTTCCGACGGTGCCGAGCAGGTCATCATTTTCGGTGCCGGCGCAAGGCGGATGA
>JBGUOI010000216.1:0-4857 GCA_045118075.1 Porcincola sp.
CGGCGTACCGGGGAAAGGTTAAAGAACAGCGTGTTTGATATCGGCGGCGGAAGACCGAAGATATACTTTGTCCCGCTTGACCGGCGACTTCTTGGCGTATTCTGGTACGAGGGGAAGGAATACGATTTTAACTTCTCGAAAGTCTGGCTGGACGTGAAAACAAAGTTTTCTTTCCGTGAGGACGATGAGAATGTGTACTGGCATGTGGTACAGGAAAACATTCATGCGCTGATGGATACGGAAATCACCTGCCGGAAGAAGGATATGCTGTTGGTCAATTACGAAGCGCCGGATGGAAGCAAAAAGCATAATCGGCTATGGAACGGCGGAAATGGAAGAGGCCTGATCAGACTGTATGAGCGTAGCGGAAGAGAACTGGTATTGATCGACGAGATCGTGGCCACACATGTGGGATGTGAGTATGGGGAGTATGATTCATAAAGCGCAAGGAGTATAAATATGTTTCGTTTAGTGAATTATGATGACGAAGGCGCTGGTGAGCTTTTCAGATATCTTTCCGAAACCGCATCAAAAGTGATCTGGAATGCGTTGAATATCTGGGGAGGGTCGATACCCGCTATTCTTGATATTTATCTTACGGAATTTGCAGGACTGCCCATTGGCGAAGCTGATGCAGACTTTTTTGACGGCATATCCCGGTACATATCCACAGATATCGTACGTCAGGATATTAATGCCATGACGGAAAGACTGAAGATGAAGGGGTTTGATATCAGCGCTGACGGCAGGATCGGAATGGAAATACTGGTCCGCAAGATAGACCGCATGAAAGACAAGATGGCGGATCCGGTCCATGCTTATACCTTTGATCTGTTTGAAGAGTTTCTGTTTGCTAAAATGATTAAGTCCTATGATCCCGGGATATTTGAGGGGGAAGAGGATCCCTATATTATCACCACAGAGGAAGAAGTCGCAAAGTCCGCCCATAAGCTTATTACGGAATTTAATGTCGGGGATGAGCTGGAGGCAGAACTTGAAGAACCGGGAATAGGGAAAGAATACGCGAACTGGCTTGCCCGTACCATCCATCGTGTTGATCAGATGGATCTTTGGACATCGGATGAGGCGGGTTTTGAAAGTCTGTATTTCTGGGACACAGACTATTCGCTGGTATTTGCCGGGACGTTCCTGGAGGGTATAAAGGGTCTGTCAGGAGGAACCGCCGCGATCATGGGTTATGGTTACGAGGATGTAATAAATATCTTCACAGACATAGGATTAACGGCGCCACTGTTACTGGTCGGCACGGAGGCAGCTTTTGAAGCTGTTAAAGAAGCAGCGTCAGAAAGGATTGCGAAGGCGATGGATGAAATGGAGAGTGATGGCCATGGACATCAGGGAAGCAATTAAAGACCATCATCAATCAGCAGTAATTCAGGATCACTCTGGATGGAGAAGAAGAAGTTATTACGGCCTGTAAAGGCCTAATGACAAAGCTTGATTGATCTGGTCACATACAATTATGAAGTCGCTCCGGGGTAAAATGCAAATGATGAAGAAGACAGAAAGAAACAGGAAAACAAAACTGGATATCCTGAATCAGACGCGGGATAGAACTCCGATGCCACGACCGACCGTATTCCGGGATAAGAAGAAATATGACCGGAATGCGGTGAAGGAGGAAGGCAGGCAAGAACAGGAGGAACAGTATGACGATTGAGATCCCTGAAAACGCGGGAACGGAAGAAAAACTGCTGAAGGTGACGGAGGCGTTGGAACTTCTTAAAGATGTCGTCGGGGTAATCATCGAAGAGATGGAAGATGACGACAAAGATACCGACAGCCTGGAAGAGGCTATGGAAGCCATGGATGACGCGATCGATGCCATTGGTGATGCCGTGGATGAGCTTGAGGAAGAAGAACTGGAGCTTGATGAAGAATTTGATGAGGATGATGATCCCGGTGTACCGGACGGGCTTCATATTGGGATCGTATTGGGAAAAGGATGACAGGCAGCAGTGTGGCTGCAGTGACATGATGAACCGCGGGGAGTGATATAGAATGGCGATGGAACTTGGCCAGCCGGGATTGAAAACGCTGTACCTGATGCAGATCCTGACGGAGCGGACGGATGAGGAGCATGCCCTGAACGCTGTTGAAATAGCGGATATATTCGAGCATGTTTACCAGGTAGAGATAAGCAGACAGACGCTTTATACCGAGATTAAAAAACTGACGGATTTCGGATTGGATATTGTCATGAAGACCGATGAAAAGCGCAGGGGTTATTATCTTGCTTCGCGTCAGTTTGAACTCCCGGAACTGAAGCTGCTTGTAGATGCGGTGCAGTCATCCAAATTCATCACGGAGAAGAAAACCAAGGATCTGATTGAGAAGCTGGAGAGCCTGTGCAGCAGGGAAGAAGGGAAACAGCTTTCCAGCCAGGTCATCACCTACAACCGCCCGAAAACCGGTAATGAGACGATTTATTATAACGTAGATAAGCTTCATTCCGCTATCTACCATAACAGGCAGATCAGATACCAGTACGTGGAATGGACGGTAAAAAAGGAACTGGAATTCCGTCATGGCGGCGCTTTTTACGAGGTGAGTCCGCTGCATCTGGTCTGGGATGACGAGAATTATTATCTGGTTGCCTACGATGAGAAAGCCGGGAAGGTGAAGCATTACCGTGTCGATAAGATGCGGAATATGGAGCTGCTGAACCAGTCTCGCAGCGATGCCTCCCTGAAACAGCGTGTGGATCTGGCATCGTTTGGGAAAAAGACCTTCGGGATGTTCGGCGGCGTGGATGTGCAGGTTAAACTGGTCTGCGCAAATTATCTTGCCGGCGTGGTTCTGGATCGGTTTGGATCGGATATCTGGATGGTACCGAAGGATGAGGATCATTTTTCGGCAAACGTTACGGTGACTGTCAGTCCGCAGTTTTTCGGCTGGGTGACGGCGATCGGGGAGGATATGCAGATCGCAGGGCCGGAGGATGTGAAAGAGCAGTATAAAGAATACCTGGGCAGGATCCTGGGGAAATACTAACCGGAATATTCACTTAACTGTGACATAGATGAGGAGATGCCGACGGAGAGGAAAACCGGTGCCAGTAATCCTGCAGTCTTTCGCCTTTGTGTCAGGCTGTTTTGTTTATTCAGGATTGCTTATGTTGAAATTAAGATGGTATGGTGCGATTTTTGTAACGGGAGCAGGTATAATCCGGTCATATAGGATAGGAAGTATTAACCCTATCATTGACAGGAGGTCAAAGGCTATGAAAGTAAGGAAGATTTTGGCGCTGCTCCTTGCCGCTCTCCTGCTTACGGCAACCGGTGTGGCGGCGGAGACAGGCACAGAGGCAATCAGTGAAGGTCAGAGTGGTGTAAATATGAAGGATCAGAAGAATACAAACGGCGGAATAAATGAAATCAAACCATCATATCCCCAGCCGGCCGGCGAAGGAATGGATGCGGAGACCTTCCTGATGGGGGATGCACACTGGGAATGGTGGCAGGGAGTCCGGGACAGGATGGATAAATCCGCCATGCTCCAGGAAGGGATGGAGGATTATTATGCAGCAATCCTTAAGGAGATAGTGGCAGCGGATGCGGATGAAAACACGGTCTGCTCCCCCTTAAATATCTATATCGCTCTGTCGATGCTTGCGGAGGTAACAGACGGGACTTCCCGCGCCCAGATTCTGGATGTGCTTCAGGTGAATGACATTGACACACTGCGCAGTCGTACAAAAGCCCTCTGGGATGCCAACTATATGGATACCCCGGTGGTAAAAAGCCTACTTGCAAATTCACTGTGGCTCCGGGATGACATCGGCTATCATGAGGATACCCTGCAAAGGCTGGCCGCAGATTATTTTGCATCCTCCATTAGCGGGGAGATGGGTTCCGGAGAAATGGATCAGGCACTGCGGACCTGGACGGATGAGAATACCGGTGGACTGCTTTCGGATTACACGAAGGACATGCATCTGCAGCCGGAGACAGTCCTTGCCCTTGTATCAACGATCTATTACAAGGCTGCCTGGATTGACAAATTCCCGGTGGAAAGGACGGATGAAGCGGTATTTCACGGGGCATCGGGCGATACCCGGGTATCCATGATGCACAGGGATGACATGATGAGCCTGTACAGGGGCGAGAACTATACTGCGGTCTCCCTTGGCCTTAACGATGCCGGACTCATGTATTTCTTTTTGCCAAATGAAGGAACCGATGTAAAGGATATTGCCTGTGACAGCAGCGTCCTGAAAATCTGCCGGGGCGATCTTGCTGAGGATAGCAGCTATCCAATCGTACACCTGTCGGTGCCGAAGTTCGAAGTCTCAAAAAAGACGGACCTGATTGGTACGTTGGAAAAACTCGGGATCACGGACGCATTAAACCGCGAAAGGGCTGACTTTTCACCGCTGACGAATGAAGTCAGCCAGATGTGGCTTGATAGTGCCGAGCATGCCGCACTTGTCAAAATTGACGAGGAAGGCGTTACCGGAGCGGCCTTTACGGATATGGCTGTCTGTGGCGCGGGATTGCCTCAGGAGGAAGCGGATTTTACCCTGGACAGGCCGTTTTACTTTGCCGTCACATCGAGTGACGGATCCATCCTCTTCTCCGGGATTGTACAAACGATTGAGTGAGAAAAACGAGGGGGTGTCGGACCATGAGAATACGAGGTAAAACTTTAATTGCCCTGGTCGTAATAATGCTGGCAGGAGTATTCATCATGAGCGCCTCTCATGCCGAAACCACGGATATCGAAGCCGATACTGAAACGGAAACGGTCAGCAGCGGTACTGAAGATCCGAAGCGGGGTGATCCCCCGCCGGCTGTCATGATTGACGACGTTTTGTATGAGGATACCGGGTATATA